>NZ_JAVBIE010000003.1:0-224322 GCF_032821635.1 Corynebacterium nasorum
TGTCGCGTGGGTGCAAAATGAGCTCAACGAAACACCCCGACAAATCCTCGGCGGCGCAACCCCACGTGAAATACTTAACGAACTATTCAAGCGTGGCGCATCCACCGCTTGATTCCGCCCCACACTGGGAAACCAAAGTGTTATTGAATGTACAGGGAACATCCAGAAACACGCGGTAGCCGTGTTCGTATCGGCTCGAGCCGGTGTCCCCAGTGAATCTAGTAAAACTCTTGTCCTTTTGCACGTCAAAGACCGGAATTTCATCCATTAAATTAACGTGTGTCCCTAAATGGTGGTGAATTTCCTGCAGTCAAGAATGTGACTTCCTTGGCGTGAAATGGGAATATGCCCTGGAGGCTGGGAAAAATCTGGGTATGTGTGAGAAAGGTTACGTAACAATTTACTTTTGCCACTCCAGTCCCAAAAGGGCGTTTTCCACTACTTCTGGTAGCGCGGGGTGAATCCAATATTGGTTGCGGGTGAACTCCCGCATGTCCAACGAGTAGGCCATCGCGGTAATCAATTGCTGGATGAGGGTAGAAGCCTGCGGTCCCATCAAGTGAGCTCCGAGAAGCTGCCCGGTAGCGCGGTCTGCCACTAGCTTGCATATACCGGTTTTATCTTCCATGGCCCAGCCGTAGGCAACATCGCCAAAGTTCTGCACCTTGACGGTGACATCGAAGCCTTCCTCGCGAGCCTGCTTTTCGGTCCGGCCCACCGTTGCGATCTGCGGGTGGGTAAAGACGGCGGCAGGGACATTGTCATGGGGGAGCGGGCGGAGGTCTTCTGGGTGCAGCAGGTTGTGCTGTACGGAGCGCATCTCGGCATTGGCTACGTGCTTGAGCATGTACGGCGAAGAGACGTCGCCAAGCGCCCATACGCCCTCGGCAGTGGTGCGGCCGAACTCATCGGTTTTTACGCGGCCGTCGGCAAGCAGCTCAATGCCTGCCTTATCCACATCCATCTGATCGCCATTGGGGGTGCGCCCAGTGGCAACCAGAATGGCCTCTGACTCAATAGAGGTGCCATCATCTAGCTCCAACCGCACTCCCTTGTCGGTCTTCTCGAGCTGGGTGCCATTGGCAATGCGAACGTCGAAGCGGTCGCGAACAATCTGATTGAAGCGACTAGAAAGATCATCATCAAGGTGGCGCAGCAAAGTCTCGGAGCGATTGACCACGGTGACCTCCGTGCCGAGCCCGTCAAAGACATGGGCAAACTCCATGGCGATATAGCCACCGCCCACCACAATGAGGCTTTGTGGCTGATGGTCCATGCGCATGATGTCTTCATTGGTGTAGTACTTCACGCCAGACTCGGCATAGACCTCTGGAATGACCGGGCGGGAGCCGGCCGCGATGACGATTTGCTCGCCAGTGATGACATGTTCGCCGGTCTGAATAGTCTTCGGGCCAATAAAGCGGGCGTGCTCGTCAAATACGGTGATATTTGGGGTTTCCTCCCCGCGGCGGTACTGCTCGCCGCCCTTGGCAATCTGGTCGATGCGGTTGGTGAAGACGCGGTCCACGATGGAATCCCAATCCACGCTATTGACCTGAGCATCTAGGCCTAGACGGCCGGCCTCGCGCGCGGCCAAGGCGATATCGGCGGCATAGACATACATTTTAGTGGGAATGCAGCCCACGTTGAGGCAGGTACCGCCAAAAGTACCCTTTTCAATGATGGCGATCTTTTGGTCATCCAACTCCGGGCTAGGGATGGAGTTTCCGGAGCCGGTGCCGATGATGATGAGGTCAAAATGTTCCTCGGCCGCGGGCGTATGGTTCTGGTGTGAAGAAGTCACGTTTATTCCTTATATAGGGACTAAATTAATGGACGGGTTTAGCGGAATCTAAGACGGTGGGCAACCACTCATCGCAGGCGTTGAAGGCCTCTTGCAGCGGATCCGGAAGGGATAGAAAAACATCGTGCCTAGCGCCCTTGATGGGGTGCAAGGTGTAGTGGGCGCTTAGTTCCTTTGCCCAGCGGCGCGTTTGGGCAACGTCGATGATGACATCCGCGTGGTTCGCGCTATCGGAATAAGGCCGGCCCAGTTGAGTGCGAGTGGACTGCAGCGTCAAAATTGGTACGCCGGCATCGATACGACCGCTATGGATGGCATCAAAGCCATGGAATACTGCGGCTAGCCAGCCAACATACTTCTTATGGCCAGCCAGTGGCTTAAAGCGGAGGTCAAAATCCCACTCGCCGTAGAAATCTTGGTGGACAGACTCGCCGTAGGCGGTGAAGTTGCCACCGGGCAGGGGAGTCCTGGGGGCGATGCGGCCAAGTGCGTGCAACAGCGGTTTGAGCGGGGTAAGAACCTGGCCGGGCACGCCCATCATGTCGAGCCACGGGCTATTGAGGATGAGCCCCTTCAAGCGCTGGTGGCGTTCGAAGTCGGTTCGGCGCAGATGATCCATCCATAGCGGGGCGATGAGGCCACCGGTGGAGTGAGCGATGAAGATAACCTCATCATTAGGGATGGCATCGAGTGCAGCGGTGAGGTCAGCAAAGTAGAACGCCAAGTCCGATACATAGTGCCATGACTGGCCGGAGCGGCGCGAGCGACCACACTTGCGCAGATCGACAGCATAAAAGTCATAACCTTGGGCGGCAAAGTGCTCGGCTACGTGGGTGTGGAAGAAGTAGTCGGTCATACCGTGTAGCCACACCAAAGCCGGGCGCGATGAGGTGGCGGATGGTTCGCGTGCCGCATCGTCCGCCTGCTGCGGCGCGTAGTGCACCAGCGTGGTGGCCACGTTGCCCTCGCCGTCGGGGTCGACGCCTAAGTCAATGGTGGCAGCTTCATAGTCGGGGCCGAGTTTGTCCGGGCCCCATACCGGGGAGTGTGTAACCATGCCTCGATTCTAGGTGTAATAAAGGATTTATGGTGCTGGTGTTGGGGTGTAGATAGTGGGGGCGGAAATTCCCACATTTTTGCCACTGGTCTGGGGGAGAAACCCCAAATTGGATAAGAAAAGCGTAGAGTAAGGCCTTAATGCGTGACGCACTGCCAGGTTGTCTTAGTGCAACGATGGTGGCGCGGGGCGCTAAGCGCTATAAGTCAAGGCGTAGACCGCGCCGATGGATATCTATTTTCAATTTGAAGAGGTAATAACAGAGTGTCCTCCGCTAAGAAGACAGCACAGGTTGTAGACGAGGTCGACGTAGCACTTATTGGTGCCGGCATCATGAGCGCCACCTTGGGCGCAATGATCCGCGAGCTGGAGCCTAGCTGGACCCAGATGGTCTTTGAGCGTCTCGACGGCCCCGCATTGGAGTCCTCCTCCCCGTGGAATAACGCCGGTACCGGCCACTCCGCACTGTGCGAGCTGAACTACACCCCGGAGAAGAATGGTCGCATTGATATCTCCAAGGCTCTGGGGATTAATGAGAAGTTCCAGAAGTCTCGCCAGTTCTGGTCTCACCAGCTCAACAACGGTATTCTGACCGACCCGAGCGAATTTATTAACCCGGTTCCGCACGTGTCCTTCGCACAGGGCGAAATCCAGGTTGACTACCTTAAGCGTCGCTATGACGTTTTGAGCGAGAAGCACATGTTCCCAGGCATGCAGTTCTCCGCTGATGATTCTGTCTTTGCGGAGAAGCTGCCCCTGATGGCGCAGGGCCGTGATTTCTCCAATAAGGTAGCCATCTCCTGGACCGATGCCGGCACTGACGTTAACTTCGGCGCGCTGACCAAGCAGTTCCTGACCGCGGCTAAGGCCTCCGGCACCGAGATCCGCTACGGACATGAGGTCATCGACATCAAGCGCGATGGCTCTTCCTGGAAGGTCTATTCCAAGAACAAGCACACCGGTGACATCACGGTAGTCAAGGCTAAGTTCGTCTTCGTGGGTGCTGGCGGTTATGCCTTGGATCTGCTGCGCAAGGCCAAGGTGAAGGAAGTTGCCGGTTACGCAGGCTTCCCAGTATCCGGTCTGTGGCTGCGTTCCAAGAACCCGGAGCTTATCGAGCAGCACCAGGCGAAGGTCTACGGTAAGGCTGCTGTGGGCGCCCCGCCAATGTCCGTGCCTCACCTGGATACCCGCGTTATCGACGGCGAGAAGGGCCTGCTATTCGGCCCCTACGGCGGCTGGAGCCCGAAGTTCCTGAAGAAGGGCAGCTACCTGGACCTATTTAAGTCCATTCGCCCGGATAACATCACTTCTTACCTTGGCGTTGCCGTCCAAGAGTTCGGCCTGACCAAGTACTTGGTAGACGAGGTACGCAAGAACTTCTCCGACCGCGTGGAGACCCTGCGCGAGTACGTCCCGGAGGCAAAGGAAGGCGACTGGGAGACCGTCATCGCCGGCCAGCGCGTGCAGGTGATCAAGCCTGCAGGCGCCCCGCAGTTCGGCTCCCTCGAGTTCGGTACCACCCTGGTCAATAACCAGGAGGGCAATATCGCCGGCCTGCTCGGTGCATCCCCGGGCGCATCCATTACCCCTGCCGTCATGTTGGAGCTGCTGGAGCGTTGCTTCGGCGAGCACATGATCGATTGGGCAGATAAGATCCGCGAGATGGTTCCGTCTTATGGCATCAAGCTGCGCAACGATGAAAAGCTCTATGACGAGATGTGGGAGTACACCCAGAAGACCTTGAAGCTAGACCGCTAGAATCAGCTTCTGCCTAGGCAACCCCCTGTACCGCAATGAGACGGTACAGGGGGTTATTCGGTCTGGGCCCGGTGGACAGGAGCTAGGTGCCGCAGTAGGTGAGGTATCCCTCCAGACCATTAGGGTCCGGCGATTCGAATGAGGGGTTGGGCTCCCACGGGTGGGTTACCGCGTGGAGGAGTTCTTGATAGGGGCTCATGTCCCCGCGTTCTGCAGCGTTAAGGGCAGCTTCCACCGCGAGGTTGCGCGGGATAACCCGCGGCATCGCGCTATTAACGCGGGATGGATCGGGCGAGGACGCTAGGTACTCATCCAAAAAGTCTCCCTCGGGCAAAAGCTCACGGGCGGGGGTGGGGTGGCCCGCGGCGGCGTCGGCAAGAGCGCGGTGGGCCAGCGTAATATCTGGGCCGTTGAGCTGCATGGCAGCCGCATAAGAAGAAGCGACTTCTCGAGAGGTATCCAAAGCCTTTGCTAAATCTGCCCTGTGCTGGTCCGCAAAGCGGTCGGTAAAGCCGTTGATGGATTCTTGGGCTAAGTCCATGGCCTTTTTCATGTCCATATCAAATAGCGGCAGGAGGGATTCCGCCAAGCGGGCCAGGTTCCATCCCAGGATGGAAGGTTGATTGCCAAAGGCATAACGGCCTTGCCTATCGATGCTGGAAAACACCGTGTCAGGGGAGTATGCCTCCATAAAGGCACAAGGACCGTAGTCAATGGTTTCGCCGGAGATGGTGGTGTTATCCGTATTCATCACGCCGTGGATAAAGCCCAAGCGCATCCATTGGGACACGGTGCGGATCTGTGTATCCATCACTTGGGTGAAAAATTCCTGGTAGTCCGCGCCAGGGTAGTGGCGAGCTATGGCATAATCGGCCAGCTGGCGGGTGTAATCCGTCTGGGCGGCTAGATGAAAGGTGCCCACGCGAATATGGCTAGCGGCAACGCGCACCACGATGCCGGCCGGTTGCACATGCCCGCGTTGGATGGGCCGGCCGGTGGAGATGACCGCCAGCGCCCGGGTGGTGGGCACACCTAAAGCGTGCATGGCCTCAGAGACGAGGTACTCGCGCAGCATGGAAGACAGCGTTCCGCGGCCATCGGACCCGAGGCGGGAATAAGGAGTTAGTCCGGTTCCCTTGGCGTGCAAGTCCCAGAGCCGGCCGTCCTTTTCTAACTCCCCTAAGAGCATGGCGCGGCCGTCTCCCATCTGCGGATTAAACGCACCGAATTGGAAGCCAGAATACGCCATGGCGTGGCCGCCCGCGCGGCCGGTGAGGAACTCGATGCCTTCGGATGAGCGCAGCCAGTTAGGATCGAGTCCCAAATCCATGGCGAGTTCCTCGTTGAGGATGACTATCTCTGGGTGTGGCTGCTCCTCGCCCTCGGTGGGGCGGACTAGGTGGGGAAGCTTCTGGGCAAAATCGTGGTGGAGCTGCATCTAAACCTCCAGTGTTCCGCGCACGCGAATCTGGGCGCGACCGCCCACCCAGATATCCGTGCCGTCATCGTTGATAATTACTTCGCCTGCGCGGCCTACCTGGCTGCCTTGCGCTGCGATATAACGCGCCGGCACCAAGTTGCGAGAGCGCATAAACTGGGCAGCACCGCCGTTGAAGGAACCCGTAACAGGATCCTCGAATTGGGTGGTAAATGCCCGAACTTCATAAGCAGGTTCTCCTTCCGCGGCTGCGGCATTGAGCCCTACAATGCCGACCTTGGGGCTCTTGGCCCGCGGCTTAACTGCGCGCACCGCGGCGGTATCGCGCAATTGGAGCAAGCGCCAGCCTGGGCCATTGTCCACCCAGCCATGGTCCACAATGTCGGCGCTTTCTAGCCCCAACCCCTCGCAGGCCTCCTCTAGCTCCGCTGGGGTCAGCGGTTCTTCGCGGCGCAGCGGCGGGGTAGCAAAGGAAAAGACTTCCTGTTCTTCGCGTACGGTAACTAGGCCCACACCACATTCTTGGACGATACTTCCCTCCGACTGCGGGTGATTGCCTAGGGCGCGCCATGCAGCGGCGCTGCCCAAGGTGGGATGGCCAGCGAAGTCAAACTCTTCGTACGGGGTGAAAATGCGCACGCGGTAGTCCGCGCGGGCGTCGTTAGGTTCGAGCAAAAAGGTAGTCTCAGAAAAGTTGGTCCAGTTCGCGATTGCTTGCATCTGCTGGGCGCTAAGCCCATCCGCGCCGGCTATCACCGCAAGGGCGTTGCCGTTAAAGGCACCGGTGGCAAAAACATCAACCTCAAAGAACTCGTGCTGCATGCCCGCCAGTCTAGTCAGCCCCAGGGATGAGGACCATGGCACAGCGGCTGCGCTAGCCTAGAAAGCCATGAAGAAGCTATGGCCGGATGCGGTTCGTTCCTGGGTAGGTCCGCCGTGGAGAATTATCATTCCGTTGTTTTTCTGGGTTTCTTCCGTGCGGGTGGCAGAAGGTGTCATTGATAGAACCTCGCTTTTCCAGGAGCTGGTTCTCGTAATTTATGCAGTCGGTATTCCACTAGCACTGTGGCTGCATCCTAAGCTCAAGGAATACGCCATTGGGTTTATTGCGATCACATTAACGGTGTGCATCTTTACCCCGCTGGCTGCCATGGGTAATGCTCACTTCTTCCCAGCGGCATACTGCGTATTTCTTATAGGTGCACATTCGCCCAAGCGGTTACAACGGATCTGGATAGGGTGGATTGCCTTAGGTACCTTGGCGGCCACTGCAGCGTCGCTCTACGGGCGGAGGGTTTTCGGCGGCATCGACTTTGGCCTTGAGGATTCTAATAGCATCGGCCCGCTGCCTGCTTTTGGGTCCGTCATCGTCATGGCGTGGCCGGTCATGGGCTTTTTCTACTTGCTTGGCACCAATGATCGTAAAAAGCGCGAGGACCAGCAGCTGCTGATTGAACGTGCGGAAATGGCTGGCGCGGTAGAGCGCAACCGCATTGCCCGCGAGATGCATGACATTGTGGCGCATAATTTGGCGGGGGTTATTGCCCTTGCCGACGGCGCCCGGTTCGCCGCTGCCAAAAATCCCGCAGCGGCCACAGAAGCTTTGGAGACCATAGCCTCTACCTCCCGTGATTCCCTCAAACAGATGCGCGGTTTGCTCTCCGTCCTGCGTGATGGCGATTCCCGCGCCGATACCAAGGCGCCCGGCGCGAGCGATATTGCCGGTCTCATCTCGGAAGCGCGCCGGACCGGTTTCGATATCACCGTGCACGGGCTGGAGGACCTGCCGACCGAAAGCGACGAACTCTACCAATTCACCGTCTACCGCGTGGTGCAAGAACTTTTGACCAATATGATCAAGCATTCGCGTGATAAAAGGGGAGTACTGCGCTTCCGCTCTACTGGAAACGGCCTAGTATTGAGTGCCGAAAATCCGGCCGCACGCATGCCGGATAATCACAAGCCCGGCTACGGACTTATTGGAATGAGCGAGCGTGTCAAGGCCTATGGCGGCAGCGTTGCTACCCGCACCGAGGATGGACACTTCTTTATTACCGTGGAGGTACCCAATGACTAACCCTGAGCAGCCAACAGGTGCGCCCGCTGGCCCCATCCGTATCGGCCTAGTCGATGATCAGCCCCTCGTGCGCGCCGGGTTCGCCATGCTCCTTGGCTCCCAAGAGGATTTGGACGTTGCCTGGCAGGCCTCCGATGGCGATGAAGTCCTCGACCTCGCCCGCGCGCAACCTGCCGATATTGTGCTTATGGATGTCCAGATGGCCCGCGTCAATGGCATCGCCGCCACAGAAAGGCTGCTGCCGGAATTCCCGGACACCCAGGTCATTATGTTAACCACCTTCGATGACCAGAATTTTGTCCACGGAGCAATTTCCGCTGGGGCCTCTGGATTCCTGCTCAAAGACGTCGAACCGGAGGAACTCCTCGCCGCTATTCGTACCGTACATTCCGGCGAGGCCGTCCTTTCACCGCGCATTACCGCCCAGGTGCTGCAGCAACTGCGCAGCGAACAGTCTGCAGCACAGCCCGATTTACATGCCACCCCTGTTGCGGCAGCAGCTACCGCCCCTCCGGCCGAAGATCTCACGCCACGCGAGCTGGACGTCCTCAAGCTGATGGCACTGGGGTATTCGAATACCGAAATCGCGGAGTGCGAGTTCGTGTCCATGGCCACGGTCAAGACCCACGTGCGCCATATTCTTACTAAGACCAGCTCGCGCGACCGTGTGCATGCCGTGCTGTATGCCCTAACTCATGGCGTGGTCTCGGTGGAGGAGCTGCTGTCTCATCCCTAGGTATGACCCGCTAAATCACTCCCGAGGATGGTTACTTCGTGCTGGTCAGGCGGCACGATGGAAACCATGCTCAAAGTTTCACACCTTTCCAAGAATTTCCGTTCCTTTAAAGCAGTAGATGACCTCTCCTTTGAGGTCCCAGACGGTCAAGTCACCGGCTTCCTCGGACCGAATGGTTCTGGCAAATCCACCACCATGCGCATGTGCGTGGGGTTGGAGAATCCGACTTCCGGCACCGCGACTTTTGATGGCACGCCCTTCCGCGGGCTGTCCAATCCCGCTACCACGGTGGGCACCTTGTTGGACGCCAACTGGTTCCACCCAGGCCGCAGCGCCCGTGCTCACCTGGGCTACATGGCCGCGTTGCAGGGCGTGTCCATGAACCACGTGGATGACACCCTGGACCGCGTCGGCCTTACCCAGGTAGCCACCAAGCGCGTGGGCGGCTATTCGCTAGGCATGAAGCAGCGCCTGGGCCTTGCTTGTGCGCTCATCGGCGAGCCGAAGCACTTGCTTCTTGACGAACCCGTCAACGGCCTCGACCCCGAAGGCGTGCACTGGATGCGTGCCCGCATCCGCGAATTCGCCGAGGCCGGCTGCTCCGTGCTTGTCTCTTCCCACCTTCTTTCGGAAATGCAGCTAACCGCAGATCGGCTCGTGGTCATTGGCAAAGGCAAGCTGCTCGGCGAGGGCACTATGGACGAATTCGTTAACGGAACTGGAGGCGCAAGCCTTGAAGTCATCGTTGACCAGCCCGATGAGCTCCTCCGCTTGCTGCACGGCACCGATGCGGAGACCTCCTTTGACGGTGAGGTCCTGCGGGTGCGCGGCCTAGAAGGCTCTGACATTGGCCGAATCTGCCTGGATAACCGCATCCTCATCTCCAGCTTGGAACGCAAGCAGCCCTCCTTGGAAGAGGCCTACCTCGGCGCGACCGCCGACCACGTGGCCTACCGCTCTGCATAGTTTTTCACCTGCACAATACGCTCCATCTGCAAAGGATAGATTCACATGAACGCTCTGATTTCTGAATCCCGGAAACTATTTTCGCTCCGCTCTACTTGGATATACCTCGCCGTAGTTTCAGCTGGCATGGCTGCCGGCGCTGTCTTGTTGGCTTGGGCGAATGACTTCAATGGTACGGTCGACGGCAAGTTCGAGGCTGTCGATGTGTCCATTTCCGGTTCACTCGCCATTGTCGTGATGGTGTTTGCTGCCGCCATGATGGTAGGCGGCGACCAAAGTAAAGGAACAGTTTCATGGTCATACCTCTCATCAAATCGCCGCGTAGGTATAGTGCTGAGCCAATTTTTCATCATCACCTTTTCGCTACTGCTCGCGGCCACACTGGGCATGGTGGTAGCCACGCTGTTGATTACTGCCTTCGGAGGTGATTTCAATTTTGACAGCTTTATGCATTGGCCGGATAACAATGGGTTCATCCTTGCCTACGTTGAGTGGACTGTCTTTATCCTGTTAGCTACCAGCTTGGCCTACCTTTTGCGCAGTGGTGCATTCGCAGCGATGATTCTCGTGGCAGAGTATTTCGTCATTGAAACCGCCCTCGATGCCGTTAGCGCTCCTTGGGCTAAGGCTATCCTCCGCGTGCTACCTGATGCCAACGCTTGGGGGCTAGTAATGGGCGCCAACCGCAGTGGTGATGAGCAATCTCGAGCTGTCGCCGCTGTCGTTCTAATCGTGATGATCGTGCTCACCGTTGGTGGGTCCTGTGCGGTGGCGCGTCGTCGCTCTGTTGCGAAATAGGTACTAGGCGTTACTACCCTAGTGGGCATGAGTGATGCACTTTTTGCCCGCATTGAGCCCATCCAAACCATGCGGGATGGCACGGTCAAGCAGGTCAACCCGTTCTCCGGGACCGAGGTATGGACCGTGCCAGGCCGCGGCAACCGCCCGCTGTCTGTACCAGTAGCTAACCCGCAGCCACTGCAAGAGGAAGACTTTAGCCATCGCTGCGCCTTTTGCTCTGGGCGCTTGACCGATACCCCGCCGGAAAAGGCACGCATTCTGCCTTCCGGCGGGATTGTGCGTGGATTGCCCTTGCAGGAATACGATCACACAGTGCCGGCCTTTCGGCGCATCCCCAATCTGTTTGAAATCGTCTCTTATGACTATTGGCATGCCAATTACGGCTTTGAGATGGATGCCGAAACCCGCCAGCGCATGGACAACTACCTTAGCGATCCCGCCGGCCGGGAACATGTGCTCAAGATAGTGCGCACGAAGCGCAAAGCAGCGCACTTGCCTGAGACAAGCGAAGAAGAACTGGTGGACCAGGCTGCTGGATTCTTCGCCGGCGGTCACGACGTCATCGTGGCTGGCGGCCATTTTGAGCGCGGCGCACAGGATGATTCGCAGTTGGCATCTTCGGGCACGCTAAGCGCTGAAGAACACCTGCTCTTTATGCAGCTGACTATCGACGCCATGCGGGATCTCTACGAGCGCAACCGCTACGCCCCGTACGTGGTGGCTTTCCAAAACTGGTTGCAGCCAGCCGGTGCTTCCTTCGAGCACCTGCACAAGCAGCTCGTTGCTATTGATGATCGCGGTATGGCTTCTCACCGAGAGGTCCAGATGCTGCGCAGCAATATGAACATGTACAACGAGTGGGCGGTGGATTATGCCGCTAGCCGCAATCTCGTCATAGCGGAAAACGACCATGCTGTCCTCTTCGCCGGCTTCGGACACCGTTATCCCACATTGGAGGTGTACTCCAAGTCCGCAACCTGCGAGCCGTGGCTGCAGTCGGAAGAAGAAATTCGTGCCATGAGCGATCTAGTCCACGCTGCCCACGCCGCAGTAGGCCGCGAGGTGCCCTGCAATGAGGAATGGCACCACAAGCCCGCCGACGTCGATGTTGCCCAACCATGGCGCATTCTTATCAAGTTACGTATTTCTACGCTCGCTGGATTCGAAGGCGGTACCAAGATCTACCTCAACACCATTTCGCCCTGGCACCTGCGCGATAGGGTAGTAGGCCAGCTTTACCCCCTGCGCGAATCCGGACATGTTTCCGGCTCAATACGCGTGGCGACGGAGTGCTCGGTGCAACGCAATAGCCTGCTATATAACCCGCAGTTGCGCTAAACAGACCGCGCTGGGCAAACGGTGGTCGGCTCAGCGCCTGACCAGGAGCGTGAGCTCGCACGAACCCGGCCGCGGTTCTTCAACGGTCATACCTGCGGCGCGCGCGATAGCAGCAACGTCGGCGGCGCTATAGGCATCGGCAGGAGAGAGCGCTAGCTCGCGGGCGAGGAGGCCCTTGTAGTGCTTATTAAAGTGGCTGACTACCTTGCGCGAGCCATCTTCTTGCACGCTTTCTACCCGCACCGTTACCGCGTCTTTCACCCGGCCCAATTGTTGGTACGTACCCGAGCGCAGATCAACAATAAGCTCGTCTACCCCCTCGAGAGCCTGCGTAATCTGCTTGCCCCAGTGCGATTTCATGGTGCGGCCGTTAAGTTTTGTCCCGCCCGAAAGCCGGTAATGGGGGATGGGATCGCTGGCGCGGAGGATGCCAAAAAGGGCGTCGCCAATGGCAAGGCGATCCCATGTGGGGAGGGTGGGAGCGTCTAGGGCATCAAAAAGCACGCCGGTATAACGCAACACGGCCGGCATGGTGGGGGTGGTAAAAAGACCCTGGTTGGACTCGGCTTCACCGCGCAGCTTTTCTGAGAGTTTCAGCACCTTCATTGCCTCATCTACCGAAAGAGACTGCAGCTCAGCTGCAATTTCGCGCCGGGTTTCGTTTAGTCCCGGAAAGGAAAGCTGCGCGAAATCAAGCGCGTGTCCTGTGCCGCCGTGGTCCTTAGTTTCTGAAGGAGGGAGGATAATGAGCATATATACACAGTAGCGGGGTATATTTTTGACCATGATTACCCGCCTTTCTGAACTATTTCTCCGTACCCTTCGTGAGGACCCGGCTGATGCTGAGGTCCCCAGCCACAAGCTGCTCGTGCGCGCCGGCTATGTCCGCCGCGTTGCGCCGGGCGTTTATACCTGGCTGCCGTTGGGCCTGCGCACGCTGCGCAAGATTGAAGACGTAGTCCGTCAGGAAATGGATGCTATTGGCGGTCAGGAAATGCTTTTTCCTGCTTTGTTGCCGCGCGAGCCTTATGAAAAGACCAACCGTTGGGTTGAATACGGCGATAATCTCTTCCGCCTGAAGGACCGCAAGAACGCAGACATGCTACTCGGCCCTACCCACGAGGAGATGTTTGCCAGCGCCGTAAAGGACATGTACTCCTCTTATAAGGATTTTCCGGTTACGCTGTATCAGATTCAGACCAAATATCGCGATGAGGAACGCCCCCGCGCCGGTGTGCTGCGCGGCCGCGAGTTCACCATGAAGGACTCATACTCCTTCGACATGACCGATGAAGGATTGGATGAGTCCTATGGCCGCCACCGGAAGGCGTATCAAAATATTTTCAACCGTCTAGAGATTGATTACGCCATTTGTAAGGCCACCTCTGGCGCGATGGGTGGTTCTGCCTCGGAGGAGTTCCTCGCCGTCTCTGAAGTCGGTGAAGATACCTTCGTGCGCTCTACTGAAGGCGATTATGCTGCCAACGTGGAAGCCGTAGTTACCCCAGCACCTGCGGAGAAGGACATCGAGGGCCAGCCAGAGGCGCAGGAATACGACACCCCGAATGCAGAGAGCATTGATTCACTCGTTTCCTGGGCAAAGCAAGCAGGCATTACTATCGACGGCCGCGAGGCAACGGCCGCAGATACCCTCAAATGCATGATGGTAAAGCTCTTCCACCCAGCTGCTGAGAGCGAAAAGCGCGAGTCCGAGTTGGCCGCCGTGCTCATCCCGGGCGATCGTGATCTGGATGAAAAGCGCCTCGAGGCTGCACTCGAGCCGGTGGAGTTTGAATTGGCCGGGGACAAGGACTTTGCTGACAATGACTTCCTAGTCAAGGGCTATGTTGGACCGCGCGTATTGAACGCCAATGACATTAAAGTCTTGGCCGATCCGCGCGTGGTCAAGGGCACAGCGTGGATTACCGGCGCTGACGCAAGCGAGCGCCACGTGGTTGGTTGCGTGGCTGGCCGCGATTTCACCGTGGATGAGTTCATTGAGGCCGCAGAGGTCAAGGAAGGCGATCTTGCCCCGGATAACCAGGGCACGTTGACCTTGGAGCGCGGCATTGAGCTGGGCCACATTTTCCAGCTGGGCCGCAAATACACCGAGGTCTTCGACGTCCAGATTTTGGATGAAAACGGCAAGCGTGCGGTTCCCACCATGGGATCTTATGGCATCGGCATCACTCGTATGCTGGCTGTGCTAGCCGAGCAGCGCCATGATGACAAGGGCCTTAACTGGCCGGTAGCTGTCGCGCCGTACCAGGTCCATGTGGCAGTGGCTAATAAGGACGCCGCAGCCATGGAGGCCGGCGACACATTGGTGGAAGAGCTGTCCGCCAAGGGGATCGAGGTGCTTTTTGATGACCGCCCGAAGGTCTCCCCAGGCGTGAAGTTCAAGGATGCAGAACTGCTAGGCATGCCATTTGTGGCAGTCCTGGGCCGTGCCTTCAAGGAAGGCAAGATAGAGCTGCGCATCCGCGGCGGAGAGACCCTAGAGGTCCCGGCGGAGGAAATCGTGGACAAGATTCTTGAGCTGGTTCGCGGTTAGAAAAGCGCGCAATGATTCGCGTCGGGGTACCGTGGAAGGCATGAATTTCCAAAAGAATGGACTTTCCACGGTGCTTTCCGCCATGGGCGTATTGCACTTTGTGAAGGCGCAAACTTTCGAATCCATCGTTCCGCCGCAGCTGCCCGGCCCCGCACGGTTTTATAACTTTGCTTCTGGTCTCTGGGAGATAGTCACTGGCGCGTTGCTGCGGCGCCGCGCTACCCGTGGGTTCGGCGGTGCTTCTGCGCTTGCGCTCTTTGCCGCTGTATGGCCAGCCAATATGTACCACGCCTGGATTGAGCGCAAGGCAGGATGGCCGAAAAAGATCTACCACATCATCCGTCAGCCGCTGCAGGTGCTGCTTATGATGTATGCCTGGAATATCGCCAAGCACGAGGCTTAAAAGGAATTGGCATTGCTGTGCGTTAGCCAGGAAGACGCAGCAGAAAAGCCGGCCCCGTCCTCAACCCCGCGGAAACGCCGCAGGGTGGGGAGGGGCCGGTTTTCGCTTTCGTGCCGGAGCCTAGGACTTAGCCGGCAACTGGGCCGCTGCAGTTAGGCCATGCGCCAGCGCCCTGGGTGGCCAGAACGTTTTCGGCCACGGCAATCTGCTGCTCTCGCGTTGCCTGGTCAGCGGTTGCAGCGTACTGGGTGCCGCCATTGGCAGCCCAGGTTTGCGCGTTGAACTGCAGGCCACCCTGGTAACCGTTTCCGGTATTGATATGCCAGTCACCGCCGGACTCGCAGGCAGCAACCTGATCCCAAGCGCTAGCCGGTGCGGCAGTAGCGGCAGGGGCGGCAAGGCCAGCAAGGCCCAGTGCGGCGGCGGATACAGTCAAAATGGTCTTCTTAGAACGCATTGAGAGGAAACTCCTTCTCTTTGTGTCTTTTAGGCTCGCGGTATCTCCTGCAAGCTCATGGTGCACCAACCTACGCACGCTTGTAGAGCAGAAGCAATGCATAGCGTCGTAGAGCTCGCTACATTTTCACTGTCCGGCGTTCAGGGGATTGACAGACAGGCGTCGCGTCTTAGCGCATGCCGTGGGATTCGGCCGCGATGCCGATAAGCCAGGTGATCCAGTCTTGATCTGGTGATTCTTCTTGCGCCGCCTGCGCAGCGGCGGCGGACCATTTCCGGCCGTCCTGTTCGGCGAGGCCGCCTAAAAAGTTCAGCGCAGATGCGGAATCATGGGGGAGTTCTTGGTCGCCGGAAGAATAAGCCGGCTCGGGTTGCGGCACGGTGCCATACCGGCCTAAGGCCTCCTGCAGGGCATCGATGCGGCGGTGGTGGACCTCTAGGCGGTGGTCCACGTTGCCCTCGTGCTCTGCGCCGACGTAGGCCCGGGCGAAATCCAGCGCATAAACCTGCTCATACTCCCAGGCAAGGAGATCGGCAGCACTTTTTTGCTCTGGTTGGGAAAGCTCTGGGATAGCGGGAGCATCGCCTGGCAGCCAAGCATTGAGCGCGATGGCTTGCTCGGTCACTAGGATGCGCGATTCAACGGTGACTTCATCGGCTGCCGCTGTCGTAGCAGAGGCGGCATTTTCCATAACCTCGGAAGAATCCGCGGCGCGGTTAGCTTTAGTGGGGCGCTCTACCTCACACGAGCGTGGGGGATTGCCGGCATCGTCGGTACCGCAGAGGCGCGTAATTTCGGCATAGAGGGCATCCGCCTGGGAACTGCGGATTCCTGCGGCGTGATCGTCGACGCCGTTTAAAGCAAGGGCGTCGGTTGCGGCGGCGTCGGCAAGCGCGAGCAGCCTATTTTCCGGCCGGGGGCCGAAATAGTCGACGACGGAATCAACTGCCTGGCACCCGGTTAAGGCGGGCAGGGTGGCGGTTGTGGCTACGAGGATCAAAGCTATACGTCGGCGGTTCACGCAAAAGACTGTACCCGGTAGCACGTAGGCTAGTGGGCATGGCTTTCCCAGATGCACAACAATTGACCGAACTCTTGCAGCCAAAGCTAGCTGAGCGGGGATTGGATGTAGAAGACATTAAGACCACCAAGGCGGGGAAGAAATCCCAGGTGGTTATCCGTATTGATGGTGATAAGCACCCTAGCTCGGACGTGCTGGAGGAAGTATCTAATGAGATTTCTGCTTTCTTTGACGCCAAGGAAGAAGCAGGGGAGCTCAATTTTGGTGCCGGCTACACCCTGGAGGTTTCCACCCCTGGAGTGGATTTGCCGTTGACCGCTCCACGCCACTGGCGCCGCAATCGGGGGCGCAAGGTTTCCTTCGACCTTGGCGATGGCAAGTCTCAGACAGCTCGCATTGGCGCGCTTAACGACGCCGCCGATGCCGTAATCCTCATCACGGCAAATAAAAAGGACGTGCAGACGCGCGCAGAGCGATTGGAAAACATTGCCCGGGCAGTGGTAGAAATTGAATTTGCGCAGCCGTCCGAACAGGAAATAGCGGCGGTGCACAAGACGTTTGAAGAAGCCGAGAATTAACCGGCAACCGAGAGGAATGACAAGTGAATATTGATCTGCAGGCACTTCGCACCATCGAATCCGAACGCAACGTCCCGGTAAAGGACTTGCTGGAAGCGATTGCGGGTGCCTTGTTGTATTCCTACCTGGATTACCGCGAGTCTAATGCTGGCGGCAAGGTGGAAGGCGCCAAGTCCCGCGTCGATATCGATACCACCACTGGTGCAGTCAGCGTCATCGTCTCGGAGCGCGACCCGGAAACTGGGGAAGTAACCACCGAATACGATGACACCCCAGAGAACTTTGGCCGCGTAGGCGCACAGGCCGTGCGCGAGGCCATCTTGCGCAAGCTGCGCGAGGCGGAGGCAGAGCGCACCTATGATTCCTACTCGGGGCTTACCGGCCGCGTGGTCAGTGGCATCGTCCAGCGCGATGCCCGCGCTAATGCCCGCGGCATCGTCGTGGTCCAGTTGGGCTCTGAGCTGGAATCCCAGGACGGCATTCTACTGCCTGCCGAGCAGATTCCCGGTGAAAAGCTGGAGCACGGTGACCGCATTAAGGCCTACGTTGTCGGCGTGAATCGCAATGGTGCCCAGGTGCAGATCAACCTCTCGCGTACCCACCCTGAATTGGTGCGTGGCCTTTTCGAGCTGGAAGTTCCAGAGGTTGCCGATGAAACCGTAGAAATGATTGCCATCGCCCGCGAGGCGGGTCACCGCTCCAAGGTAGCGGTTGTGGGCCACGCGAAGGGTCTGAACGCGAAGGGCGCTTGCATCGGGCCCCGCGGCCAGCGCGTCAACAACATCATGCGTCAGCTCGGCGGTGAGAAGATTGACATCATTGACTTCAGTGAGGACCCCACGGTCTATGTAGGCAATGCGCTAGCCCCCTCAAAGGTGGTAAAGGTCACCGTCGTGGACAACGAGGCGCAGGTCGCCCGTGTGGTAGTGCCGGATTACCAGCTCTCCCTGGCCATTGGTAAAGAGGGGCAAAATGCCCGACTAGCTGCTCGTTTGACCGGTTGGAAGATTGATATTCACTCGGACGCTGACGCTAATTAAGGATCTGCGCGGTTGTAGCGTAGTCTAGTAAATGGCCCAGTTGCAGAATGGGGCATAGTGGCGACGCGAAAAGTAAGGAGTTGAATGTCTGAGAGGCTAAGACTCCGGACCTGCATTGCTACTCGCCGCCGCCTGCCAGATACGGACTTGCTACGAGTGGTTATCGACCGAGATGATCCGCATGGCCGCCGTCTGGTAGCAGATCCCCACCGCCGGCTTCCCGGTCGTGGGGCGTGGATTAGCCCCACCCTTTCTGCACTCGAGCTGGCGGAGCGCAAACGTGCTTTCAAGCGCGCGCTTCGCACGTCCGCACCCGTGGACACAGGTCAGGTACGTCAATACTTGGAAGCACAGAGCGGACAAGTAGCTAAGGCGGAAGACACCGCGTTAGATTCGTACAAACCAGAGTTACAAAGGAAGACCGAACACTGATGAGCGCACAACGATGAAGCATCAGCGATGAACGTCCAACAAACTTAACTAGGGGTCAGGCCAGTTTCCGTGGCCTTGGCTCCTAGTCGATACCAAGAGGAGACAAGTGCCCGGAAAGCTACGTGTTCACGAGCTAGCAAAGCAGCTCGGAGTAACCAGCAAGGAACTGCTCGCCACCCTGAAAGAACAGGGTGAGTTTGTAAAGACTGCTTCTTCCACCATCGAACCGCCGGTGGTTAAGAAGATGCGAGCTCATTATGAAGCACAGTCCGGTGGCGATGAGTCCGCCGAGAAGAAGCAAGACAAAAAGCCTGCCAAGGGCGCTGCTAAGAGCACTGCCAAGGCAAGTGCTCCTAAGCCAGGGGCGCAGTCCGCTGCGGCCAAGCCCGGGGCAAAGGCTGCCGCACCGAAGCCGGGCGCACAGGCTCCGAAGCCGGGGGCCAAGCCTGCCGCACCAAAGCCAGGTCAGGGCGCTCCTAAGCCCGGCGCACAGCCGGCTGCACCGAAGCCCGGGGCAAAGGCTGCCGCACCGAAGCCGGGCGCACAGGCTCCGAAGCCGGGGGCCAAGCCTGCCGCACCAAAACCCGGCCAGGGCGCGCCTAAGCCCGGCCAGGCTGGTGGCAAGAAGACGGGCGAGCGCCCGACCCCAGGCAATTCCATGCCTCGCCCGATGCCGAAGCCAGGCGGTACCCGCCGCGTAGCCAATAACCCGTTCTCCACGGGCGGCGGCGATAGCCGGCCGGGCCCACGTCCAGGCGGCTCTAAGGGCCCGCGTGGCGGCAATAAGCCAGATAACCGCGGCAAGCGCGGCGGTCAAAACGAGGGCGGAAATAACCGCCAGGGCGGCAATAGCCAGGGTGGCGGCGGTCGTCGTCCATCCCCAGCGATGATGCCTTCCCATCCGAATCCTGCATCGATGCCGTCTAAGGCACCGAGCGGTGGTGGACGCGGTGGCCGTGGCCGTGGTGGTCACGGAGGACCAGGCGGCGGTCGGCCAGGTGGCGGCCGTCCAGGCGGTTTCCGTGGCGGCGGACGCGGCGGACGTCGCGGTGGCACCGCAGGTGCATTCGGCCGTCCAGGTGGCGCTCCACGCAAGGGCAAGAAGTCTAAGCGTCAGAAGCGCCATGAGTACGAAGAGCAGCAGAAGCATGTCGTAGGCGGCGTGCGCTTGCCAGATGGCAAGGGCAAGACCGTCCGCCTGCGTCGTGGCGCTTCCCTTTCGGACTTCGCTGAGAAGATCGGTGCGGATCCAGCAGCACTGGTGCAGGCGCTGTTTAACCTCGGCGAAATGGTGACGGCGACCGCTTCGGTATCGGAAGATACGCTGCAGCTGCTCGGCTCTGAGATTAACTACAACGTCGAGGTCGTCTCCCCTGAGGATGAGGACCGCGAGCTCCTCGAGTCCTTCGACCTGCAGTTCGGTGAGGACGAAGGCGGCGAGGAAGCGCTGGAGAATCGTCCTCCAGTCGTCTCCGTCATGGGTCACGTTGACCACGGTAAGACCCGCCTGCTGGACGCCATCCGCAAGACCAACGAGGGCGCCCGCGAGGAAGGCGGCATCACCCAGGGTATTGGTGCATACCAGACCACGGTAGACGTGGACGGCGAACGCACCATTACCTTCCTGGATACCCCGGGTCACGAGGCCTTTACCGCCATGCGTGCTCGTGGTGCTAAGTCCACCGACTTGGCTATCCTCGTGGTTGCTGCCGATGACGGCGTCATGCCACAGACCGTGGAGGCCATCAACCACGCCAAGGCTGCGGATATTCCGGTAGTCGTGGCAGTCAACAAGGTGGATAAGCCGGAAGCGCAGCCGGACAAGATCCGTGGCCAGCTCACCGAATACGGCTTGGTTCCGGAGGAATACGGTGGCGACACCATGTTCGTGGACATCTCCGCGAAGCAGGGTAAGAACATCGATCAGCTGCTCGAGTCCGTCATCCTGACCGCGGATGCGGCCTTGGAGCTGACCGCTAACCCAGATATGGACGCACAGGGTGTGGCAATTGAGGCACACCTCGACCGCGGCCGTGGTCCGGTTGCTACCGTCATTGTCCAGCGCGGTACCTTGCACGTGGGCGATTCCATCGTCGTGGGCGATGCACACGGCCGTGTGCGCCGCATGCTCGATGAATTCGGCGGCGACGTCGAAGAGGCCGGTCCATCCCGCCCGGTTCAGGTCCAAGGCCTGTCTGGTGTGCCTGGCGCTGGCGATAACCTGCTCGTGGTGGAAGACGACCGCGTTGCCCGCCAGATTGCCAATCAGCGTGACGCCCGCAAGCGCTCTGCCCTGCAGGCCAAGCAGCGCAAGCGCGTCTCCTTGGAGGATCTGGACAAGGTATTGCAGGAGACTTCGACCCTCAACCTCATCCTCAAGGGCGACAATGCCGGTTCCGTCGAGGCACTGGAAGACGCCTTGCTGGATATCAAGACCGAGGACGAAGTCGAGCTCAACATCATCGACCGTGGTGTGGGCGCTGTGACCGAGACCAACGTCTCCCTGGCTGCGGCTTCCGACGCCGTTATCATTGCCTTCAACACTCGTGCGGAAGGCAAGGCGACGGAGATGGCCACCCAAGAGGGCGTGGATATTCGTTACTACACGATCATCTACAAGGCCATCGAAGAGGTCGAGGCTGCGCTTAAGGGCATGCTCAAGCCGATTTACGAGGAACGCGACACCGGTGCGGCCGAGATCCGTGCCCTGTTTAAGTCCTCCGCAGTGGGTACCATCGCCGGCTGCATGGTCACCGAGGGCAAGGTTGTCCGCAACGGCAAGGTTCGCTTGCTGCGCGATAACAACGTCATCACTGCCGACGCCAAGATTGAGTCCCTGCGTCACGAGAAGGACGACGCAACCGAGATCAAGGCCGGCTATGAGTGCGGTATGGTGCTCTCTTACCCGGATATCCAGGTAGGCGACATCATCCAGGCCTACGAAGAGGTCGAGGTTCCGCGCGACTAAATGACGCCGCCGCAAGGCCCACTTCTACACTCACCGTCTCTCCACTGAATGTGCTTCCAGCACACAGGTGGGGAGGATTGGGGAGAGTGGAAGTGGGCCTTTTGCTTTAGCAGCTTGTTTATAGCGATGATTTTGCATGACCCACTTCGTACCTGTGCAAGCGGTACGGGTTTTCATTGTCCGGTATTGCGCACTAAACTGGTGGTTTCTATACCGGTTGGCGGTAATTTTAAAGATGGATTCTTTTTGAGCTGGGAGGTTCACATGGTTGATCACGCACGCGCAGCGCGTATGGCCAAGCGCATTCAGGAAATCGTGGCAAGCGCCATCGAACGCCAGATTAAGGATCGCCGCCTTGAGCTGGTGACCATCACGGATACTCGAGTCACAGGCGACCTGCACGATGCCACCGTTTTTTATACCGTGCGCGGAAAAGACATTGACTCCGAGCCGGATTTCCAGCAAGCAGAAGAAGCTCTCAAGCGCGCTAAGGGGCAGCTGCGCAAGATTGTAGGAGATCAACTCTCCGTGCGCTTTACCCCGACGCTGACCTTCGAGGTCGATACCGTCCCAGAAGCTTCAGCTCATATGGAAGAACTATTAGCTCGTGCCCGTGCCCGCGACGAGGAGTTGGCGAAGCTGAAGGAAAACGCCCAGCCCGCAGGGGACGCAAACCCATATAAGACCTCCGATGAAGACGAGGCTTAAGTGACTAAAAAGCAATACCAGCCGGCAGTTGCTGCCCTGCAGGATGCCCACAGCATCTGCATTGTCACGCATCTGCGGCCGGACGCCGATGCCATCGGTTCTGCTGCGGCGTTGCTGCTCGCGTTGCGGCAACAGGGCAAAGACGTGTGCGCCGTCGTGGGCCAAGATCGGGAAATCTCCCGGAACTTATACACCATTCCCGGTGCCGAGGACGTCACCGTCAGCCGCGAACTGCCCGACGGCTACGACCTTTATGTCACCGTTGATTGTGGTTCCTTGGACCGGACGGGATTTTTTGCAGACCACATTGAGCAGCTAGCCCAGCAAGGCCGGGTTCTGTGCATTGACCACCATTCTTCTAATCCAGGATTCGGTGCCATCAATGTGGTGGATACCGAATGTGAATCCACCACCGTGGTCTTGCTGAGCATCCTGGATTCTCTAGAAATTCAAGTTGACCGTCATATCGCGCACTGCCTTTATGCTGGTTTGATGACTGATACCGGCAGCTTCCGCTGGGGTAGGCCGGCAATGCACGATATTGCCACCCGTCTTATGCATTATGATCTCGATACCAAGCAGATCGCCGCTGACCTCTTGGATTCCATCACACCGGACGATCTACAGATGATTGGTAGGGTACTGGCTGGTCTGCGTATTGAGGAAGCAGGGGAGCACACCCTAGGCATCCTTGTCGCGCGAAGGGATGATATCCACGGCCACTCAGATTCGGCCGTGGAGTCACTGGTGGAATTCGTCCGTGCGCTAGAAGGAACCACCATGGGCGTGGTGTTTAAAGAGCAGGCTCCGGAGGTATGGGCGGTATCCTTGCGTTCCTCTCGGATTGATTGCTCCTCCGTTGCGCTTAACTTTGGCGGCGGCGGGCATGTTCCAGCCGCAGGGTATACCGCTCACGGAGCTCCAGAAGAAATCATTAAGGAATTGGTGGCCGCTATTCAATGAGTACAGGGCAGACGGATGGATTGAACACCCAGGATCGCTCCACCGCCGGCACAGTAACCGCACGCGAGGTCTTTGGCCTCGCGTTTCCTGCGCTTGGCGTGCTAGCGGCGATGCCACTCTATCTTCTATTGGATACCGCGGTGGTCGGCCGCCTTGGCGCGCAAGAGCTAGCTTCTCTGGCCGCAGCGACCACGATTCACTCCGTGGTGACTACGCAGTTGACATTTTTGTCCTACGGCACGACCGCTCGCTCTGCTCGCCTCTTTGGCTCCGGAAAACGCGAAGCTGCGGTTGCTGAGGGCGTGCAAGCTACTTATGTGGCCTTGGGAGTAGGCGGGCTTCTCGCGGTTATCATGTGGATTTTCGGCGGCGCATTTGCTCGTGCTCTAACTGGTGATCCCGCCACGGCTGCTGGAACGGCGTTGTGGCTGCGCATCGCGGCACTCGCCATTCCCGTTACATTGGTGGAAATGGCTGGCAACGGGTGGATGCGCGGAATCCAAGATACAAAGAAACCGCT
The DNA here is from genome assembly GCF_032821635.1 of Corynebacterium nasorum. Classification (NCBI taxonomy): domain Bacteria; kingdom Bacillati; phylum Actinomycetota; class Actinomycetes; order Mycobacteriales; family Corynebacteriaceae; genus Corynebacterium; species Corynebacterium nasorum. The sequence goes on from NZ_JAVBIE010000003.1 coordinate 23,623, forward strand.
GTATTTCACCTTGGCTGGCATGATTCCCGGCGCGATTGCAGTGCCCATCTTTGTCCATTTCTGGGGGCTGGCCGGCTCCGCTATAGCCACGGTACTGGGCATGAGCATTATTGCTGCGCTATTTGTCCGCGAATTACACAAGGAACATACCGGCTCTTGGCACATTCAATGGCATGTAATACGGGAGCAGTTGATTTTGGGCCGCGATCTTATTCTGCGCTCGGCTAGCTTCCAGGTGGCCTTCCTCACCGCCACGGCCGTAGTCTCCCGGGTGGGTACCGCTTCTCTGGCCGGTCACCAGATCATGATGCAGTTGTGGAACTTTATGTCCCTCATCTTGGATTCTTTGGCCATTGCCGCACAATCTTTGACGGGAGCGGCCCTAGGCGCTGGCTCTGCTAAGCATGCACGCGGTGTAGGCAGCAAGGTCGTGTTGTACTCTACGATTTTTTCGGGACTGCTGGCCGCTGTTTTCGCTGCCGGCGCGGGAATTATTCCACGCATCTTTACCTCCGCTCCGGAGGTACTCGATGCCATTGGCCAGCCGTGGTGGATCTTGGTAGCCATGGTCATTGGCGGTGGCGTAGTCTTCGCGCTCGATGGTGTCCTGCTGGGCGCCGGCGATGCTGCGTTCTTGCGCACTTTGACCATTTCTTCGGTCTTGGTGGGATTTTTGCCAGGCGTCATCTTGGCGCATTTTATGGGCACAGGGTTGACTGGCGTGTGGTGCGGCCTTGCTGCATTCATTGCTTTCCGTATGGTGGGCGTGGTCTACCGGTTCCGATCCATGAAATGGGCCGTAGTACAAGAGAACTAGCTGCGCTAAAGTGGGCGTATTGATATTCGCGGGTGATGCACGTTTCCGTGCAGTGCGCAGTTGTTTGGAAGGCAGGTAGAACCTATGCCAACAGTGTGGGCGGTTTCTGACCTGCATGGTGCCGTCAATGCCAATAGTGAGCGCATTGCCCAGCTCACGCCGGCGGATCCCGCGGATTGGCTTATCGTGGCCGGAGACGTAGCAGAGCGTACCGAGCTCATCATTCGTATTCTGCGCCAGCTCAAAGACCGCTATGCCAGAGTCATCTGGGTGCCAGGCAATCATGAACTTTTCTCGCGCTCACAAGAGCAGTATCAAGGCCGAGACAAATACACGCACCTGGTAGATAGGTGTAGGGAAATCGGAGTTATCACTCCCGAAGACCCATATCCGGTATTCCACGGGACTACTATCGTGCCGCTTTTTACGTTGTATGACTATAGCTTCCGTCCACATGGTCTTAGCGTGGACCAAGCTATTGCAGCGGCACGTGCAAAGCAACTGATGATGACGGATGAGTTCGCCATTGCCCCCTTTGTAGACATCCGGGCGTGGTGCTGGGATAGATTGGCCTATTCCATTAAACGTCTCTCCCGCGTGAATGGTACTACGGTCCTGGTTAACCATTGGCCGTTGGTGCAAGAGCCGACGATGCTGTTGCGCTTTCCCGAGATTGCCTTATGGTGCGGAACGCGGCATACACGGTCGTGGCCGCGCCGCTATAGCGCCGAATCCGTAATCTATGGACACTTGCACATGCCCTCCCGCATCAATGTGGACGGCGTGGACCACATAGAGACATCGTTGGGGTATCCCCGAGAGTGGCAGGGCCGCGAGACCGCCCAGGCGTGGCCCTATCCGGTACTGCGTTTCCTTGAGGAGGAGGGGACACCGTGATGTATCCAGAGCTATTTCCTGAAAGTGCGCGCTATTGCTATGTGCGCACGGATTCGAGTTACGCGGATTTGGCGAACTTTGAAGACCTTGCGGCTGAAGAGAAGTCACTCGTTTCTCAGGCGGTTGACGCGCGCAAGGCCGAGTTCGGCGATGCTAGGTGGTGCGCGCACCGAGCCTTGCAGGAATTGGGTGCTAACCCGGCGACGCCGATTTTGCGCGGCGAGCGGGGCATGCCGCTATGGCCAGAAGGCTTTATCGGATCGATGACGCATACTGAGGGAATGCGAGCCGCGGTGGTTGCTCCAACCTCCGCCCTAAAATCTGTGGGCTTGGACGCAGAACCCGCCGAGCCGCTGCCGGATCATGTTCTTGCCATGATTGCCCGAGCCGGGGAGATGCCGCAGCTCTTGCGGCTAAGTAAGGCGGGGATTAACTGCCCAGACCGATTGCTCTTTTGCGCCAAGGAAGCCACGTATAAATCGTGGTTTCCCATGACGTTCCGCTGGCTCGACTTTGACCAAGCAGAAATTGATCTGCGCGAGGATGGCACGCTCATTTCCTATATTTTGGCCCGGCCCACTCCGGTGCCGTTTATCACTGGGCGCTGGGTGATTCGAGATGGCTACGTCATCGTGTCCACATCGGTTCCGGCCCTAGACTTTAGCCATTAAAGGGTAGAGGGCCGTGCCACAAATACTGTGGCTAGGCGCTTGTCCTTTTCCTTGATGAGCGCGACTGCCTGGCCGTTGGGGGCCACGGCGGCGTGCACGCCTTTAAGCCCGCGGGGTTCGAGCCATTTGCCCATAGCTAGAGCCGCCGCCTCATCCTCGGTGACGGATAGAACCGGGAAGCAGCGAGCCAAGGCTTCGTCCAAGCTCAAGGAAAGGCGCGGGGAATCGGCAAGGTCGTCGAGCGAGAGGGCGTCGGCAAGCGTAAAAGGGCCCACCTTTGTGCGACGCAAAGCAGTAAGGTGCCCGCCTACCTGAAGGGCCTCGCCCAAATCACGGGCCAGGGAGCGGATATAGGTGCCAGAGGAGCAATCTACCGTGACATCTAAGTCGATATAGTCGCCCTCGCGGCGCTGTGCGAGAACGTCGAATGCATCCACCGTTACCGGACGCGCGGGAATGTCTACCTCGTGGCCCTCGCGTACGAGCTCATGAGCGCGGCGGCCATTAATCTTAATGGCTGATACGGCCGCGGGCTTTTGCATGATATCGCCAGTGAGCTTGGTAATTTCAGCGTCAATTGCAGGGCGGTCAACGCCTGCAGCGCTAGCGCCCCAGGAGTATTCCCCCTCGGCGTCATCGGTGGTGGTGGCGGCGCCGAGCCGGATAGTGGCGTCGTAGGACTTAGTGGAGGCAACCATGTGGGCCAAGAATTTGGTGCCCCGCTCCAGGCCAAGGACAAGCACGCCGGTGGCCATGGGATCCAGGGTGCCGGCATGGCCCACCTTTTTGGTGTGAAAATACCTGCGTAGGCGGCCGACAACATCGTGGGAGGTCATACCGGCGGGTTTGTCTACGATGACGAGTCCGGAGTTTGCGAGCGCATCAGTCATAGCCTCTAAGTCTATGCTCTACGATGGTCTGCGTGGATATTTGGTATGGAATCGATGACATCCCTGCGGAATTAGGCCCAACGTCAGTAACAATCGGCGTTTTTGACGGCCTACACCGCGGCCATCAGCAGCTTATCTCCGCCTGTGTGGAGCACGCTCGCGCCAATGGCGAGCGCCCTGTCATGGTGACCTTTGACCCGCACCCGGTGTCGGTATTCTTGCCGGAGCGTGCCCCACTGGCAGTACTCAGTTTTGAGCGCCGGCTGGAATTGGCCGAAGAGCTAGGCATTGATGCCGTGCTTGTCATCGACTTCACCAAAGACCTAGCCGGCGTGGAGCCGCGGCCCTACGTGGAAGAACTGTTGGTGGGAAAGCTCAATGCGCAGCACATAGTGGTGGGGGAGAACTTTACCTTTGGCGCGGGTGCCACCGGAACCGCCCGGGCCATGCAAGATTTTGGTGCCGAGTTTGGCTTTAGCGTGGATATCGTCCCGTTGCTGGATGATGCGGGCGTGCGTATTTGTTCTACCCATATTCGCGAGTGTCTTGCGAACGGGGACATTGAATCCGCTAATTGGGCGCTCGGCCGCCATTTCACCGTGACTGGGCCCGTGGTACGCGGCGCGGGTCGGGGAGGAAAGGAACTGGGATTTCCTACGGCCAATCAGTACTTCCCGGATACGGTGGCCATCCCGGCCGATGGTGTTTATGCAGGGTGGTTTATTGTCCACTCTGACGCTTCCATAGACGGCGACATGCGCCCTGGCGTGGCCTACGCGGCTGCTATTTCCGTGGGCACCAACCCCACTTTTGGTGACGAGGAGCGCTCCATCGAGTCCTTCGTGCTCGACCGCGATGCAGATCTGTATGGATATGAGGCCACGGTGCATTTCGTCGGTCACCTTCGCGATATGGTGAAATTTAATTCCGTGGATGAGCTGCTAGAGGCCATGGCCAATGACGTAGCCAAGGCGCGCCAGGTGCTCGCCGCCGATGCTAAGGCACAAGGCTGGACTGCCAAAGACTATTTCCTACGGGAGAAATAAATGAAGGCCATTCTCGATCTCGATACCGGCATTGATGATGCCTTGGCGCTGGCGTATGCCATAGCCCATCCAGACTTGGAACTAATCGGTGTGACCTGTACGTACGGCAACGTGACTGTGCCCTTGGCCGTGCGCAATACACTTGCCCTCCTGGAGCTGCTGGGCAAAGGCGATATTCCGGTTTTTGCCGGCCCCAGCCCGGATGGCTTTCGGCCGAGCGATATTTCCTCCTTTATCCATGGCCGCAACGGCGTAGGCGAGGTCCTCCTGCCGCCGGCAACCGGGCAGGTCCAGTCTCAACCCGCGGCAGAATTCCTCATCCAAGCAGTCCACGAGCATGGCGCTGATTTGGTCATCATTCCTACCGGCCCCTCCACCACGATTGCTGCTGCAATGCGCCAAGACCCCAGTTTTGCCGCGAACGCGCACCTAGTGATGATGGGCGGGGCGCTCACAGTACCTGGAAATGTCACCCCGTGGTCTGAGGCTAATATTTCCCAGGATCCGGAGGCTACCGATTACCTATTCCGCCATGCCGGCGATATCACCATGGTGGGCCTGGATGTCACTTTGCGCACGTTGTTGACTGCGGAGGAATCCGCTCGTTGGCGCGCTTCGGGTACCCGTGCCGGCCGCATCTTCGCGGATATGGTCGATTATTATATTGGTGCTTATGCCACTACGTCGCCGTATTTGGGCGGTTGCGGCCTGCACGATCCACTGGCCGTGGCGGTGGCGGCAGATGCCTCGCTTGTCGACGTCCTTTCGATAAACCTCAAAACCGATACCACCGGCCCTACCCGCGGTCGGACAATCGCAGACGAAACCCGGCTTTCGACACCGGCAACCGCGAAAGTAGCTGTAGGTGTAGATAGCGAGCGCTTTGTGCGGGAGTTTGTAGAACTACTGGAAGCCCTCTTTAGCGAGCTCTAGCAGGCCAGACTTAAGGGGCAGGTGGTTTTGATTTTCTGTGTCCGGACGCTGTAAGGTATTTCTTTGGCTTAGCGACTGCGGTTCACAGCAGTTGCGGCACGTACAAGTCCCGCGCACCGCGCAGGCTTATGCGTCACGATAATGTGGACTGAAATAAAGGAGAAATACTCATGGCTTTGACCACTGAGAAGAAGGCTGAAATCCTCAAAGAGTACGGCCTGCACGAAACCGATACCGGTTCCCCCGAGGCACAGGTTGCCCTGCTGACCTCCCGCATCAATACCTTGACCGAGCACCTGAAGTTCCACAAGCACGATCACCACTCCCGTCGTGGTCTGCTGCTGATGGTTGGTCGCCGTCGTGGCCTGCTGAAGTACCTGGCTGAGAACAATGTCGATCGCTACCGTGATCTGATCTCTCGCCTGGGCCTGCGTCGTTAATTTCGGCTCAGCTTTGGCCCTCTCGCCCCGCCCTTAGGCGGGGCTTTTGTGGTTTTTCTGTTAGAATTTGACGGCGTTGTCGTAGACAAAATTGACCAGGCGGCACCGACGATCGCCTAAACCACTCAAGGAGACATTTTTTAATGAGCGTTCAGAACTCCGTCGAGTTCAACATTGACGAGGACTTTGGCATTACCGAAGCCATTGCCACGCTAGACAATGGTGACTTTGGCACCCGCACGTTGCGCTTTGAAACTGGCCAGCTAGCCCGCCAGGCAGACGGCTCCGTGACCACCTACTTGGACAATGACACCATGTTGTTGGCCACTACCACCGCTTCTAACCAGCCGCGCGAGGGATTCGACTTCTTCCCCTTGACCGTTGACGTAGAAGAACGCATGTACGCCGCTGGCAAGATTCCGGGCTCCTTCTTCCGCCGAGAGGGACGCCCTTCTTCTGAGGCAATCCTGGCCTGCCGTCTCATCGACCGCCCGCTGCGCCCGACCTTTGTCAAGGGCCTGCGCAATGAGGTCCAGGTTGTCGTCACCGTCATGTCCCAGGATCCGGAAGAGTACTACGACGTCGTTGCCATCAACGGTGCTTCCGCCGCTACCCAGCTGTCTGGCTTGCCCGTCTCTGGTGCTGTAGGCGGCGTCCGCATGGCTCTTATCGCCGACGATAAGCACCCGGAAGGCCAGTGGGTGGCTTTCCCGAACCACGAGCAGCACGAGCGCGCGCTCTTTGAGATGGTTGTTGCCGGCCGCATGGTAAAGAAGGGCCGCAAGGACGACGTGGCCATCATGATGGTCGAGGCCGGTGCTGGCACCAACGTTGCAGAGCGCATTGCTGAAGGCGCCCCTGCGCCGCAGGAAGCAACCGTCGCTGCAGGCCTGGAAGCAGCCAAGCCATTCATTAAGACCCTGTGTGAGGCCCAGAACGGTCTGGCGGAGCGTACCGCCAAGGAAACTCAGGAATTCCCGCTCTTCCCAGCCTATAGTGATGATGTCTTCGAAGCTGTGGAAAGCGCTGCTACCAAGAAGCTAGAGAAACTGCTGACTATTCCGGGCAAGCAGGAACGCGACGATGCTACCAATGAATACATGGAGCAGGTCGAAGAAAAGCTCTTGGACCAGTTTGAAGACTTGGATGAGGACAATGCCTCGAAGCAGATCCGTGGCGCGTATAACGCCCTGATGAAGCAGATCGTGCGCCAGAAGATCCTCTCTGAGGGCTTCCGCATTGATGGCCGCGGCGTTACCGATATCCGTGACCTTTCCGTTGAGGTGGATTTGGTGCCACGCGCTCACGGTTCGTCCTTATTTGAGCGCGGAGAAACTCAGATTTTGGGTGTTACGACGCTAGACATGCTCAAGATGGAGCAGCAGATCGATTCTCTGACCCCAGTGGAATCCAAGCGCTATATGCACCACTACAATTTCCCGCCATACTCCACCGGTGAAACCGGCCGCGTAGGTTCCCCGAAGCGCCGCGAGATTGGTCACGGTGCACTAGCCGAGCGAGCCCTGCTTCCGGTCATCCCCTCCCGCGAGGACTTCCCATACGCCATCCGTCAGGTCTCTGAGGCCTTGGGCTCCAACGGCTCTACCTCCATGGGTTCCGTATGCGCCTCCACCTTGTCCCTCTACAACGCCGGTGTTCCGCTCAAGGCACCCGTAGCCGGCATCGCAATGGGCTTGGTTTCCGGTGAGGTCAACGGTAAGGAGAAGTTTGTCGCCCTGACCGATATCCTCGGTGCCGAGGACGCCTTTGGCGATATGGACTTCAAGGTCGCAGGTACTTCCGAGTACATCACCGCCCTGCAGCTAGACACCAAGCTGGATGGTATCCCGTCTAAGGTCTTGGCTCAGGCATTGGAGCAGGCTCGTGATGCCCGCTCTACCATCCTGGAAACCATGGCTGAGGTCATCGATACGCCGGATGAGATGTCTGGCCTCGCCCCGAAGATCACCTCTGTGAAGATCCCGGTCAATAAAATTGGTGAGCTCATTGGACCAAAGGGCAAGACCATCAACCAGATCACCGAGGAGACCGGCGCAGATGTCTCCATCGAAGATGACGGAACCGTCTATGTTTCCGCTGCTACCGGTGAAGCCGCAGATGCTGCCATCGAAAAGGTCAATTCCATTGCTAACCCGCAGCTGCCGAAGGTAGGAGAGCGCTTCCTAGGCACCGTGGTAAAGACCGTTCCGTTCGGCGCATTCGTTTCCCTGACCCCGGGTCGCGACGGTCTGATTCACATTTCCAACCTGGGTGGCGATGAGCGCATCGAAAAGGTGGAAGACGTCATCAACGTTGGCGATAAGGTTCAGGTAGAAATCGCTGACATCGATAACCGCGGCAAGATTTCCCTGGTTCCGGTTGAGGATTAATCCTCAAGCCTAAAGAAGGCCCTGAGCTCCAGTTCACCCACTGGAAGTCAGGGCCTTTCTTGATTTTTGCGTACCCCGAGCGGTGATGTCAGAACTTTAATTCTGGAAATCAATCACCACGCGCGATGGCTCTTGCAGAAAAGTCACCGAGTAGGGAGTCTTTTTCTTAAGGCCGATAATGAGCTGGGTTTGTGCCTCAAATGTGGTGGCGTAGTTGATTTCGCTCACCACCCCGGCACCCGGAGTAGTGCCTGGGGACATGTATTTTTCCTTGAGCTCAGGGGTTGAAGGCCATGGCGTTCCCTCAATGCCTAGGTTTAGAAAGGTAGTGCCCTGAACCTCAACTGGCTTGCCGGATGCCTGTTGGGCAGGGGCATCGGTATAGGAGGTAAACCACCCCGGTTCACCTTCGCCCTCCAAGTCGATAACAACGCGCGTAAACCCATCATGAGCTCCCACTCGCACACCCGTGGGGATGAGGTTTCCAAGTCCTTCCGGCATATGTTGTTGGTCCTCGAGCGAGGCTGTGCCCATGCCCGCAAACGCAACTGGGGACGCGACTTGTGGGATTGATTGCTGGCCAGCATCCGCCGGTGAGGTGCTTTGCGGGGCGGAAGTAGTAGGTGGGGTGGTGCTGGCTGCGGCCTCAGCCGTGTCGACAGTTGACTGAACCTCGCTAAGTGCCGGTGAGCTTTGCTCCGTGGAGTCCTCTGCGGAACAAGCGGCAAGCGCTAATGCGCATCCTGCGCTGGTGGCTAGGGCGAGAGTGCGAGAGAAAATTGAACGAGACAAGTTCATCACTTCCTTGGTGCTTACCGTGCTATAAACCCCATCCTACTGAGGCTGATGGGGCAGGGGTTAGAAAGTGATGCAATTGTTAAACGTCCTAAGAGGCACGTTGCGGAAGCGGGAAGTAGGCCTACTTCTTTAACTGTACGAGCTGAATAAGGTTTCCCACGGTGTCATCAAAAGCGGCAATGATGGAGGGGCCAACATCGGTGGGCTCCATGGTAAAGTGCACGCCCTTGTTGCTGAGCTCCTTGTATTCGCTTTCAATGTCCGTGGAGAGGAATTGGGTTACCGGAATTCCATCGGCCTTTAGCGCCGCGGCATAGTCTTTTGCTGCGGGGTGGCCTTTCGGCTCGAGAAGTAGCTCGGTGTCTCCCTCGCCATCAGCATTGGTGACGGTAAGCCAGCGGAAATCGCCGTGGGTAACGTCATCCTTAACGCGGAATCCTAGCGTGTTGACATAGAAATCGTGAGCGCGTGCAACGTCATCTACGGGAACGGAAGCGATATATATCTGCATGCAGGCCATCCTAGTGATGAAGCTCGGGCACCGTTTAGGAGAACATATGCTTTGAAGCAGGCGAGGAATTGCGCAGCTATCATGCGCGTTAGGATGGGGAGAAAAGTATTAACGATGTGGCTGAAATAAGGAGAACACACCATGGCTATCAAGGTTGGCGTACTAGGTGCTCACGGGCGCGTGGGTCAAGCAATCGTCGAAGGTGTAAACGCAGAAGATGATCTAGAGCTGGTGGCAGAAATCGACCGCGGTGATGATTTGCAGCAGCTTGTCGACGCCCACGCGGAGGTCATCGTGGACTTTACTCAGCCGGACTCCGTCATGGGAAATCTGGAATTCTGCATTGCCCAAGGCATTCACTGTGTGGTGGGGACCACTGGCTTTGATAAGGAACGCTTGGCGCAGGTAGAGGAGTGGACTAAGCAAGACGGTGCTGGCAATGTCCTGATTGCGCCGAATTTTGCCATCTCCGCTGTGCTCACCATGGTGTTGGCAAAGCAGGCCGCTAAGTTCTTTGAAACTGCAGAGGTCATTGAATTCCACCACCCGACAAAGCTGGATGCGCCGTCCGGTACCGCCATCCATACCGCTGAAGGGATTGCAGCCGCTCGCAAGGAGGCAGGCCTAGGCGAGATGCCGGATGCCACGGAAAAGCAACTGGACGGTGCACGCGGAGCCAATGTCGACGGCATCCCGGTACACGCGGTACGCACTCGCGGCATGGTCGCACACGAAGAGGTTATTTTCGGTGCCCAAGGTCAGTCTCTGACTATTCGCCAAGATTCTTATGACCGTGCGTCCTTTACCCCGGGCGTACTGGTGGGCGTGCGCCAGATTGCGCAACACCCAGGTTTGGTCGTCGGCCTAGATAAGTACTTGGGGCTTTAAGCTATGGCTAAAGCAAGTGAGCTAGACATTCAGCTCATTGCCGCAACGCAATTTCACGCCCCGCGCACTGTGGACTGGACCGCGGATGATTCGGCCTCAGATGGGGAAGCTCTAGTCGAGTTTGCTGGAAGAGCGTGCTACGAGTCTTTTGACAAACCAAATCCCCGCACGGCAACGAATGAAGCCTATCTGCACCACATCATGGAGGTAGGTCATACCGCATTGCTTGAGCATGCCACAGCAACGATGTACATCACGGGGCTGTCGCGTTCGGCGAGCCATGAGCTTGTACGCCACCGGCACTTTTCCTTCTCGCAGCTTTCCCAGCGCTTTGTCCACCCAGATGAAACTGAAGTGGTTTTGCCTAAATTGGTGGCCGAAGACGAGCAGCTTAGCCGGTTGGTCATGCAGGCTGTAGATGAAACTCGCTTTGTCTATGACGAGCTGCTTAGCGCGCTCGAAGAGAAACTGGATGAGCCTAATGCACTCCTGCGTAAAAAGCAGGCTCGCCAGGCGGCCCGTGCCGTGCTTCCCAACGCAACAGAAACCCGCATCGTTGTCACCGGCAATTATCGCGCGTGGCGGCATTTTATCGGTGCACGTGCCGCGGAACAGGCCGATGAAGAGCTGCGCCACGTCGCGGTAGAGTGCTTGAAGTTGCTGCAGAGCAAGGCGCCGGTGCTCTTTAATGACTTCAATATCACCACGTTGGCTGATGGCACCCAGATGGCGGCAAGCCCCTACGCCTAACACGCGCGAGACCCCGATGCGGCTAATTGTTAGCCAAAAGGGTAATCTTGACGCCTATGAGCACAGGTATGACAGCAAAGACTGGCGTCGACACCTTTGGACGCATCGGCGTCGCCATGGTTACCCCGTTTGACCGTGACGGTGCGCTGGACGTTGCAGCAGGTCGTCGCCTAGCGGCTCATCTCGTAGACAATGGCGTTGATTCGCTCATCCTAGGTGGAACCACGGGCGAATCACCGACCACGTCGGTTGAAGAGAAGCTGGAGCTGCTCAAAGCCGTAAAGGAAGAAGTCGGAGACCGCGCAAAGCTATGCGCCGGTGCCGGAACGAATGACACCGCAGCTTCCATCAAGTTGGCCAAGGCCACCGCGGATGCGGGGGCAGATAGCCTATTGGTGGTGACTCCGTACTACTCGAAGCCCTCCCAAAAGGGGGTTTATGAGCACTTCGCCGCAGTCGCGCAAGCCACGGATCTACCAATCTGTGTCTATGACATTCCTGGCCGCTCGGGCATCCCAGTGGCGCCGGATACCCTCCGCCGCCTTGCGGATTTGCCGAATATCCAAGCCGTGAAGGACGCCAAGGGCGACCTTCCTGCGGCCGCAGAACTGATCCAAGAAACCGGTCTGGCCTGGTATTCCGGTGATGATCCGATTAACCTGCCGTGGCTTTCCCTCGGCGCTTCTGGTTTCATCTCCGTCATCGGCCATGTTGTGCCGCGTGCCTTGGCAGAACTTTATGAAGCTTTCGACGCGAGCGATATGGCCCGCGCCCGAGAAATCAATACCACAACGCTCCTTCCGCTTACCCGGGCACAAGCACGGTTGGGCGGAGCGACGTTTGCAAAGGAAGCCCTGCGCCTGCAGGGCATCGAAGTTGGCGATACCCGTCTTCCTATTACCGCTGCGAGCGAGGAGGAACGCGAGGTACTTCGCCGTGATCTGGAACAATCTGGAGCCCTTTAAGAATGAATGAACCCCGTAACCGTTCCCGCAAGGTGACCCGCAAGGCGGGCCCAGCGGCGGAAAACGAAACCGCCTCCAACGAGGCGGCTTCGCCAGTTTTCCAAGCCCCAGCTACTGATGCTGGCAATTCCGCACAGGATAAGCCGGCTAAGGGCGATAAGGACAACTCTGGCAAAAAGAATTCTTCCGATAACCACCATGATAGCGGCGGTAACAACCGCCGCTCCCGTTCCCGTGGTAGCCGCGGCCGTGGCCGTGGTGGTAACGGCAACGGCAATAACCATGGTGGAAATAATAACCATGGCGGCAACAACAAAAATGGCAACGGTAAGGGCCGCGGCCGCAATAACCGTGGTCGCCGCAACGTGCCCAAGTCGATGCAGGGTGCGGATCTAACCAAGCGTTTGCCAGAGCCACCAAAGCAGCCGAAGGATGCACTCCGCATTTATGCTTTGGGCGGAATCTCGGAGATCGGTCGCAATATGACCGTCTTCGAGTACGGTGATGACCTCCTCATCATTGACTGTGGTGTGCTCTTCCCGTCTTCCGGTGAGCCGGGCGTGGATCTTATCCTGCCTGACTTTGGCCCCATCGAGAAGAAGATCCACAAGGTCAAGGCCCTCGTCGTTACTCACGCGCACGAGGATCACATCGGAGCTATTCCGTGGCTGCTGAAGCTGCGCCCGGATATCCCTATTGTTGCTTCCCGCTTTACCATCGCGCTCATTGCCGCGAAGTGTAAGGAACATCGTCAGAAGCCGAAGTTCGTCGAGGTTAATGAAAAATCCGACGTGACTTATGGACCATTCCGGGTTCGCTTCTGGGCAGTTAACCACTCCGTACCGGACGCCTTGGGCATCATGTTGGGAACCCCAGCGGGCAATATCATCCATACCGGTGATATCAAGCTGGATCAGACCCCACTGGATAATCGTCCAACCGATCTGCCAGCCCTGTCTCGTTACGGTGATGAGGGCGTTGACCTCATGTTGTGTGATTCCACCAATGCCACCGTGCCTGGTGTATCTGCATCTGAGGGTGATATCCCCGCCAATTTTAAGCGTCTCGTTGCCGGCGCGAAGCAGCGCGTTATCTTGGCTTCCTTCGCATCCAACGTCTACCGCGTGCAGGCTGCTATCGACGCTGCCGTGGCAAATGGCCGCAAGGTGGCTTTCAACGGCCGTTCGATGATGCGCAACATGGAAATCGCGGAAAAGATGGGCTTTTTGAAGGTCCCTCGCGGCACCATTATCCCCATTGATGAGGCTGCCAAGATGGCTCCGCACAAGACCATGCTCATCACCACCGGTACGCAGGGTGAGCCAATGGCCGCTCTATCGCGCATGGCTCGTCGCGAGCACCGCCAAATTACCGTACGTGATGGCGATACCATCATCTTCTCCTCCTCGCTTATCCCGGGCAATGAGGAAGCGGTCTACGGCGTGATTAATATGCTGTCTCAGATTGGCGCTAATGTCATTACTAACCAAGACGTCAAGGTGCACGCCTCGGGCCACGGTTATGCCGGTGAGCTGCTATTCCTGTACAACGCAGCGCGCCCGCGCAACGCTATGCCGGTGCACGGCGAGTGGCGCCACCTACGTGCCAATAAGGAACTGGCCATTTCCACCGGTGTGGACCGCGATCGTACGGTGCTGGCGCAAAACGGCGTCGTCGTGGATTTGCGCAAGGGCCGCGCCGAGGTCGTAGGCCAGATGCAGGTGGGCAACCTCTACGTCGATGGTGTGTCCATGGGCGATGTGGATGCCGATACCTTGGCCGACCGCACCAACCTGGGAACTGGTGGCGTGGTATCTATCACGTGCGTGATTGATAACCGCACCTCGCGCCTATTGGAGCACCCAACGGTATCTACCACAGGCTTTTCCGATGATGACCGCGGCATCGTGCCGGAGGTCGCAGAAATGGTAGAAAACACCATGAATGATCTCGCCGCCGAGGGCGAGAACGATACCTACCGCATGGTGCAGAAACTGCGCCGCAAGGTATCTAAACTTATGGATTCGAAGTACAAGCGCGAGCCGGTCATTCTGCCGACCATCGTGCCGACCAACTCCGGCCCATTGGTTACCGATGATGAAGACGTAGATGCTTCTCGTGAGTCCCTGTAAATAGCAGGGTTCTTCGTATAAAGGCAGACGCAGCCCCAGCATGCCAGCTAGCTCGGTATGCTGGGGCCTATGTCGTTTTGTTCTGCTGAGCGCGCCAAAATGGTCGCGCTATTTCATAAGCTTGGTCCTGATGCCCCTACTTTGTGCGAGGGTTGGACTACCCGTGACCTAGCCGTACATCTGTGGGTGCGGGAAAATCGCCCCGATGCAGCCGCTGGAATTTTTGTCAAGGCATTGTCCGGCCACCTTGAAAAGGAATCGCGCAAGGTTTCCGAACGCGACTTTGATGAGCTCGTTGATGACTGGGGGAGGGGACCGGCTACCTATAACCCCGTTCGTTTCGTGGATGCACAGCAAAACTTTGTAGAGCATTTTGTTCACCACGAGGACATTCGCCGGGCTAATGGCATGGGTCCGCGAGATTTCTCGGCACGAATCAAACAGCAGATGCATAGCTACCTGAAGCTCTTAGCTAAGGTGGCCCTGCGAAACTCGACTCGCCCGGTCATTATGCAGCCCGAAGGATTACCGCGCATTGTCGCCGCGGATAAGCACGGCGTAGCAGATAAGGGAGATGCCGTAGTCCGAGTATCGGGGGAGGTAGGCGAACTGATTCTGTGGTCCTTCGGACGTGACGCTGCCGAAGTCGCGCTCGAGGGAGATGCCAAAGCCGCCGTACGGTCAACTCTCTAGCCTTGAATTAGTACTATTATCGCAATCGTCGTGCGCCGTTGGGGGTGTGACTTTAGATTATGACCCTAGGCCTCGGGGGAAACGCGTGTGGCTAATGTGATTTATGGGGTGTCACGGTTAAGGTAGAGGCATGTCTGTCAAAAATGCCTCTTCGCGCGGGACGCGCCGAAAGACGAATCGTTCACGGCCATCTGGCCGCAGCCGGTCCGGTGCTGGCATGCCGGAAACCTTGGCTATGACGTCCTCGCATCGGCGTGCTGCAGCGACCTCACAGGAGCGCACTGGTAGTGCGTTCCGGGCCGTCGGCAAGGGCTTGGGCGCAGTGTTTGGTGCCACGGCGCGCGGCATGGGAAACATGGCGCGAGGTGTAAGCCATGGAATGGCCGGGCTGAAGCCGAGCGAAGACGTATATGACACCGAGGAGTACGAGACGACAAGGGAGCCGGAAGAAATTTCTGCACGCGGGGAGAATAAAAAGAAAAGCAAGGTTACTCGTGCCAATGATGAAGCAGCGGAAGAACACCCTTCGACCATGGAATTGGGTGAGTCGGAGTCGCGCGGCATTCAGGTGAAAAATCCCGATGCGGTGGCACTCGTGCTCATCGGTATTGCCATCGTGCTCGCGGCTACGGTCTGGTTCGGTGTCGCTGGCCAAGTAGGTGCCTGGGTGGGCAATATCGTGCGCTATGTCATTGGTGCGGGCGCATGGGTGCTGCCAGTGGCCTTAGTGGCTTTGGCCATTGCCTTGATGATGGATATCTCCGGCCCGGCGGGGCATTTTAAGCCGCGCATTGTGGGCGGAATTAGCGTCATTGTATTGGCCATGCTCAGCTTGATCCATATCTTTGCTGGCACCCCTGAACTTGGCTTTACCCCGGAAAGTGCCGGTGGCGCGGGCGGAGTAATCGGCTATGCCATTGGTGGCCTGTTGGAGACTGCCTTTACCTCCTTCGTTGCAGTGCCGTTGCTTTTCCTCGTCATTATCTACGGCGCCCTTTTGGTCACCGGAATCACCATCCGCGAGGCTTATGAGTTGGTGGCTGATGCCATCGCTGCAGCTTTCTCTCGCTTTGGCGGTGCGGATGAAGATTATTACGAAGACGAAGGCGATGACCTCTATGGACACGTCACCGGCGATATCGATGATATTGCGGAAGGGCGTGAGCGCAGCACCCGCCCGGCCCGACCTGCAGCCAAGCGCCGAACCTCTGAACGCGGTGGAAGCCTGCGCGCTTTCCGAGGCCGCACTGAAGGCCCCTCTCCGCGTGGTTCCTCTTATCCCACAGAGTCCCCCGCTGCGGCGGAGGAGGACGAAGCAACCCGTACCTTTAGCGCGCCAACGCGTGGCGGCTTTCAGTCCGTGTCCACTCCGGCGGAGAAGCCAGTTTCGCGCGATATTGAGGATACCGATGAGATTCCAGTCGTAGAAGGTCCTGCTGCGTCTTCGCCGGCCCAGCCAGACTCCGTAGACTCGGAGCCGACCCGCGTTCTGGGCACCGCTGGCCAGCGCTCCGCATTTGACTCTGCTCGCTCTGCTTCAGCAGCGGGTACCGCCGCCGGTTCCGCTGTGGGATCGGCTGCGGGGGCAGCCGCTGGCGCTGCGGGAGCTGCAGGGGCGGCACGTGGCGCAGCTAAGGCTGCAGGTGCCGGTGCTGCCGGAGCCGCTGGAGCCGCGGTAGCAGGTGCTGCCGCAGGTGCCGCTGGGTCCGCTGCACAAGGAGGCGCGGATGCAGTATCGTCCGCGCACGAGAAGGCTCGCCAGCTCTTCCGTGAACGTTCTGGACGCGATGCAACGACCGGCGCGCAGGTGGATAGCTCTCAACCGACGGCCGAACCAGGAGCGGGAACGGGTAGTGCCGGTGCGCCCGCGCCAGCTGAGGCGCCCGCCGCCGCGCCCGCCGCACAGTTTGGCAACGAGAATTACGCGGTTCCTTCTACGGATTTGTTGACTCCGGGAACCCCAGCCAAGGAGCGCACCGAGATTAATGACCGCATTATCGAGGCCATTACTGATGTCTTTGAAGAGTTCAAGGTGGATGCGCAAGTCACCGGTTTCAGCCGTGGTCCAACAGTGACCCGTTATGAAATCGAGCTGGGGCCAGGCGTCAAGGTATCCAAGATTACGAATTTGCAGTCCAATCTCGCCTACGCCGTAGCCACGGACAACCTGCGCTTGCTGACGCCTATCCCCGGCAAGTCAGCTGTTGGCATTGAAGTTCCCAACCCAGACCGCGAGATGGTACACCTGCGTGAGGTGCTTGATGCGCCCAGCATGACTAGCTCTCCTGACCCGATGCTTATTGGATTGGGCAAGGATATCGAAGGCGAATACACCTCGTTCTCGGTACAAAAGATGCCGCACTTGCTGGTCGCCGGTGCTACCGGTTCCGGTAAGTCCGCTTTCGTCAACTCCATGTTGGTCTCGCTGCTAACCCGAGCCACCCCTGAGCAGGTTCGCCTCATCCTGGTGGACCCGAAGATGGTGGAACTTACCCCGTACGAGGGCATTCCGCACTTGATCACGCCCATCATTACCCAGCCGAAGAAGGCCGCAGCAGCCCTGCAGTGGCTGGTGGAGGAGATGGAGCAGCGCTACATGGATATGAAGGCTGCTCGCGTGCGCAAGATTGAGGACTATAACCGCAAGGTGGTCTCCGGCGAATACCAAGCACCGGCAGGCTCCGAGCGCGAGGTACGCCCGTACCCGTACATCGTCTGTGTCGTCGACGAGCTGGCGGACCTGATGATGACTGCGCCAAAGGAGATTGAGGACTCCATCGTCCGCATCACTCAGAAGGCGCGTGCCGCCGGAATTCACCTGGTCCTGGCAACCCAGCGCCCGTCCGTTGACGTGGTGACCGGTCTGATTAAGACCAACGTGCCTTCACGCTTGGCCTTCGCGACGTCCTCACTGACGGACTCTCGCGTTATCTTGGACCAGGGTGGCGCGGAAAAGCTCATTGGTATGGGCGATGGCCTCTTCATTCCGCAGGGTAAGCGTCCTGTGCGTATGCAGGGCGCATTCGTCTCAGATGATGAGGTTATGGCGGTTGTCGATGCCGCCAAGTCGCAGGCCGCGCCGAACTACACCGAGGGCGTGACTGAAGAGAAGCAATCCGAGGCCAAGCAGGAAATCGATGAGGAAATTGGCAAGGACATGGACGACCTCCTCGAAGCCGTCGAGCTGGTGGTCACCGCCCAGTTGGGCTCGACCTCGATGCTGCAGCGCAAGCTGCGCATCGGTTTTGCCAAGGCCGGTCGTCTGATGGACCTGATGGAATCTCGTGGCGTCGTCGGACCGTCCGAGGGCTCCAAGGCCCGCGAGGTCCTAGTGAAGCCGGAAGAGCTCGATACCATCATTTGGATGATCAAGGGCGCCGACCCTGCCGAGGCGCCAAAGGAAATTCAGGAGGAGATGCAACAGCAAGAGGAGGACGAAGCTGCCGCTACTTCCGACGCCTCCTCCGCAGGCTCCGATTCCTCCCCGCAGGGCGATGCTGGCGACACTCGTACCGTCCAGGCAACGTATAACCCTTCGACAGGTGCCTTCTAAGATCGTGTAAAGTTGGACGGGTCTTGGAGGGGAGTACCCCATCCTTCGGCACCGATCGTCAGCACGGAAGCGTTATGCTCCCGGTCGTGCCGGCCCGGCTGCAGCTATCTAGCCGGGCGGGGGAGACCTCCGGTCACTTTGTTGTATCTTCGACCGGAGGGATGTACCAATGCATGTGCCATTGTGGATCTGGGCGATTTCCATCGTCGTCATTCTTGGATTCTTTGTTTTTGATTTCTACTCCCACGTGCGCACCCCGCACGAGCCGACGCTGAAGGAATCCGGGTTCTGGACCCTATTCTATGTCGGTATTGCTTTACTTTTTGGTGCCGGCGTATGGGCCATATGGGACCACGAGCACGGCATCCAATACCTCACGGGTTACGTGACAGAGAAGGCGCTATCCGTAGATAACCTCTTTGTTTTCGCGCTTATCATGGGCGCCTTCAAGATCCCGCGCAAGTACCAGCAAAAGGTATTGCTCATCGGCATCGTTATTGCCTTGGCATGCCGCCTGGTGTTTATCCTTTTGGGTGCTGCGGTCATCGCGGCATGGTCCGATATCTTCTACCTGTTCGCGATATTTCTTATCTACACAGCAATCAAGCTCATCGTCGACGAGATTCGGGACGCCCCCGAAACCGATCCCAATGATATGGGCATCATCAAGCTGATCCGCAAGGTAGTCCACGTCACCCCGCGCTACCACGGCGATAAGCTTACGCACCGCGTGGAAGATTCTTCGGGCAAGCGTAAATTCGCGTTCACCCCGCTTTTTATTGCGTTGGTGTCCATCGGCCTTATCGACGTGATGTTTGCCTTCGACTCCATTCCGGCCATTTACGGTATTACCTCGGAAGCGTTCTTGGTCTTTACCACGAATGCTTTCTCCCTCATGGGCTTGCGCCAGATGTACTTCCTGCTGGATGGCCTACTGGACCGCTTGGTGTACCTGCCCTATGGTTTGGGCATCATTTTGGGCTTCATCGGTGTAAAGCTCATGTTCCATGCGCTGCATGAGAATAACTTGCCGTTTGTCAACGGCGGCGAGAACGTGGAGTCGATCCCAGAATTTTCCACCATCACCTCACTTATCGTGATCGTGGGCGTCCTGGTTATTACGGTTATCGCCTCGATTATTAAAAACAAACGCGATGAGAACCAAGGCGGAGTACCGGTATCGCACAATCACTTCGACTGGGACGAGGAGGGCAATAAGATCGTCCGGAACAAGAAGGGCGAATTCGTGGGCAAGGCCGAAGACCTGCCCAAGGAAGAGCTACCACACTAGAAGCGGGCGTTTACGGGATTCCATTCGCGGAAGCTGCGGCCGGTGATGCAGCCGGCTTGGTAGAAGGGGTCTTTGTCCATGAGGGCGATGGCGTCGGCGACCACGGCGTCGTCGGCAAGCCCCGCAATGATGAGCGCGCCGCCCTTGGAATCCGTCAAGGGGCCGGTGGCAATGATGGTGCCCTCCTCAAAAAGTTGCGCGGTAAACTCGCGGTGCGCGGGGCGAGCCTTAGCAATCTCAGGATTATTGGGGTTGTAGTCGTAGCTAACAGCAAAATACTTCATGCTTGGCATTTTAAAATGCAGGGGCATCCAAGCGCAGGTGCTTGGTGCTAACAGGTAGTATGTATAACGTGAATCAACCCGGAACACAGTCAGCGCAATCCTCGGATGTGAATCCGCAGGCGTCCAATTGGAACCTGCCAAATATTCTCACCAGCCTGCGCATTCTTTTCATTCCGGTTTTCGCATGGCTGGTCATTGCCGGCCATGAATGGTGGGCTTTTGGCCTATTCACGGCCTTAATGCTCACAGATAAGCTCGACGGGGACATCGCACGTGCCCGTGGCCTTATCACCAATTTTGGCAAGATTGCTGATCCCATCGCGGACAAAGCGCTTATGACTACCGCACTGGTATGCCTCAACATCATCGGGGTGCTGCCAGTGTGGATTTCCGTGGTCATTCTCATCCGTGAGTTCGGTATCACCATCTGGCGTATGGTGTTGTTGCGCCGCGGCAAGGTGGTACCTGCTTCGAAGGGCGGCAAACTGAAGACTGTATTGCAATCCTTGGCAGTCGGGCTGTATCTGTGGCCGTTGCCGGAGTGGATGAACGTTCCTACCTTCCTAGTGATGCTGTTGGCTGCAGTGGTGACCTTAGTTACCGGCGTCCAGTACCTCATTGACGGCAAGAAGCAGAATAGCTAGGTAGTTCATGAGCACCATGGCAACCCGCCTCGTGTCCGAGCTCACCGAGCGCGGCGAGACTTTGTCCTTTTGTGAGTCACTTACTGCTGGGTTGGCCAGCGCCACGGTCGCTTCTGTCCCTGGAGCTTCGGCTGTATTGCGCGGAGGGCTTATAACATATGCCACCGAGGTGAAATCCCACTTTTTGCACCAACCGGTAGCCGATATCGAAGCTGCCGGAGTGGTTTCTGGGGAGACCGCCCTTGCAATGGCCCGCGCAGCGGTGGCAGAAACCGCTGCGGACTGGGGAATAGGCCTTACCGGAGTGGCAGGACCAGACCTACAAGAAGGCAAGCCGGCGGGCACCGTATATATCGGCATCTATTCTCCTGGTAGAGTCGCTTTCTCCCAGCTGCTATCCGGTTTGGGCAAGGAGCGCAACGAAATTAGAGAGGCCACGGTCGCAGCCGCCTTTCGTCTACTGTGCGCAACTGTGGAAGAAAATCCGGCACTGCGGGAACAATAGCGAGACAAGGAGCGTTGACCATAGTGATGAACACTTCTACTGCAGTCCTCGAACACTCGGTAAACGGCGCTACTGCACCAGCGGCGCCCGCCACTGCTCGTACTCCTGAGCCGCTTTTGCGTGAGGCTCTTGGGTTGACGCTGCGCGCCTTCCGCGCGGACAAGGGAGTGACCCTGCGCGAATTGGCCGGGGTGGCCCGCGTGTCGCCGGGTTACCTTTCAGAGCTCGAACGCGGTCGCAAGGAGGTCTCCTCTGAGCTCCTTGCGTCTGTGTGCCACGCGCTAGATTGCTCGGTCTCTGACGTATTGATTGAAGCAGCCGGTTACATGGCCCTGCCCTCTATGGATGAGGAGCTAGCCCATACGGCACCTGCCGCATCAGAGCTCTAGCACACAGCGGTCTATGTCAACAGCCGGCCTATTCTCTCGCGAGGAGGGTCGGCTGTGGTGGTTAAGGGGGCGTCGGCAAGCGCCCGCGACCGCGGGGAGTGCAAGCGGTGGAAACAGCGCTTCGCTAGTATAAACAGCAGAACATTACGCACATTTTTAACCTAGAAAGGTTGAAGCACACCATGGCGAACCCATTTGTTAAGGGCTGGAAGTACCTGATGGCACTCTTCGATAATAAGATCGAGGAAAACGCCGATCCGAAGGTGCAGATCGAGCAGGCTATTGAGGATGCTCAGCGCCAGCACCAGGAGCTGTCTCAGCAGGCGGCCGCCGTGATTGGTAACCAGCGTCAGCTGGAAATGCAGCTTAACCGCCGCTTGGCAGAGGTAGAAAAGCTGCAGGGCAATGCTCGCCAGGCTCTGGAATTGGCTGATCAGGCCCGTGCTAAGGGCGATGAAAATAAGGCCGTGGAGTACGAGAACGCGGCAGAGGCCTTCGCCGCCCAGCTGGTTACGGCTGAGGAGTCCGTGGAGGATACCAAGAAGCTGCACGACCAGGCACTACAGCAGGCAGAAAAGGCCAAGAATGCGGTTCAGCGTAATAACGCCGCGCTGCGCGAAAAGGTCAATGAGCGCTCCAAGCTGCTTTCCCAGCTGGAGCAGGCAAAAATGCAGGAAAAGGTCTCTGAGTCTTTGAACTCCATGAACGAGCTAACTGCCAATGGCAATACGCCGTCTCTGGATGCTGTGCGCGATAAGATTGAGCGCCGTTACTCCAAGGCGCTAGGCCAGGCCGAGCTTGCTGAGAACTCCGTGGAAAACCGCATGGCCGAGGTTCAGCAGGCGGGCATACAGATGGCCGGTCATTCCCGCTTGGAGCAGATTCGCAGTGAAATGAACTCCTCTAAGTCCGTGGAAGCCAATAAGGCTCAGGCCATTGAGGGCAATAAAGCTTCTGGCTCTGCTGCCGACAGCGCTGCCCAGCCAGGCAGTGCCAACAACGATGCTGTACAGGCCCGTCTGCGTGAGTTGCGTGGGGAGTAAAACCCTCGACTGTCTTTTAAAAAGTTATCGCCTCCCTTGGCCATCATTTGGTGGTGCAAGGGAGGCGATAACTTACGCTGCTAGTCACCGACGCCGCGGGCCTGCAACGCTTCCCCCATCGCGCGCGCTCGCCGGATGGAGCGAATAATAACGGGGGTGCCAAACGCCAGCGGGGACATCCCGGCACCGCGCGCTTTGCGGGCATCTAGGACTTCATAGACGGTTTCAAACATCAGCGGGATGAGCCGAATAGTCAGTGACATAGCCAAGCTGATGTTTTCTACCGGTATTCCTAGTCGCTTTAGGGGCTGCAGCGACTCTTCCAGCGACTCCATGATTTCATCTACCGTGGAGGTCAGCGTGAGCAAGATGGCAGCCATCATAGCGGCGAAGACATTGAGGAACATCACCGCCGCATAGTCGAAGTCCTTTGCCCACCATTGAAAGCCTGCCAACGGGACTAGGAAAAAGAGAGGCGGCCAGATTTGACTCCACGCAATGCCCAGTGGGATCCGAGCGCAAGCATAAAGGATGACAACGAAGATGACCCCGCCTGCTGCCCACGGAATGGACTTGAAAAAGATGCTGGTAACAAGGATAAAGACTAAGAGGAATGCGATCTTCCAACTGGGTTTGATGCGATGAACAAAACTGGTGCCATCAACATAGACGGAAAGTGGGAGATTCGTGCGTCGTTGCATGACAATTCTCCCTACAGCGGCCGCTGGGCCATGAGGTCTTGGTAAAAATCTATGACCTCCGCCGGTCGGCCATCCGCGGCGATGCGGTGGTCATCGATGCAAATGACCCGATTAAAATCGCGCAGAAATTCCAGATCGTGCGTCACCACAATTAGTTGCTGTTCCAATCGCGCGAATTCTCTTTTGATTCGATCGCGGTTACGCAGATCCAGCAGGGTAGTGGGCTCATCAGCGATGATGAGAATCGGGTCGATGACCATGACCGCTGCCAGCGCGAGGAGCTGCTTTTGTCCGCCGGAGAGCGTATGCGGTGAGCGCTCAGCAAATTCGGCGAGTCCGAAGCGCTCGAGGGCAGCATCCACGCGGGCGAGGCGCTCGTGTTTGGGCAGCTTAAAACGGCGGAGCGAAAAGGCGACGTCATCGCGCACATTGGGCATGACAATCTGGTTTTCGGCATCCGAAAAGACAAAGCCCACCTTTTCGCGCACCTTTTTGCCCTGCTTGGCGACGTCCATCTGGTCCACCGTCACCGTACCGGCACTAGGCTCGCCCAACCCATTAATGAGCCTGGTCAAGGTGGATTTTCCGCCACCATTCTGGCCGATGATGCCAATGCGTTGTTCGGTGAGGGTGAGGTTAATGTCCTCGAGCACCACGGTGTCATCAAAAGCTACCGAAACCGAGGAAAATTCGATCGTGGGCACTAGGCGGCCTTTCGTCCCATCAGATCGGGGAAGGCCGAGTGAACACCGAGAGCGATGATGACGGCAACGACAAGCTTTCCGGCATCGACAGGGATGAAGGGCAATTGGGCTGCGAAGGCTGGCCCAATTTCCAAGCCAGAGCGGATCATGAGACCAAAGGCGCCGCAGATGTATTGGACGGCAAGGCCGACAATGGCAGCAATGGCAAGTATGACCGCCATGCCACCCTTGTTCTTAGGGGAGCGGTAGGCAATTGCACCTGCAACCGCTGGCGAGAGAACATAGCCGATGATGTAGCCCGCGGTTGGGCCTGCCAAGGCACGCAGCGTGGTACCGCCACCTGCTAAAACTGGGAGGGCAAGGCCCAGGAACAAAAAGAGGAGTCCCACGTAACCGCCGCGCTTGCTACCCAAAATAAGGCCGGCGAGGATCAGCGCTGCGTTTTGCAACACGATGGGCACGCCGGCCGAACCGATGGGAATGGACACGAAGGCAAGGACGATGACGAGAGCGGTAAACACGG
The DNA here is from genome assembly GCF_032821635.1 of Corynebacterium nasorum. Taxonomy (NCBI): domain Bacteria; kingdom Bacillati; phylum Actinomycetota; class Actinomycetes; order Mycobacteriales; family Corynebacteriaceae; genus Corynebacterium; species Corynebacterium nasorum. Next base: position 48,081 of record NZ_JAVBIE010000003.1, read on the forward strand.
CAACATAGGCAATGGTCGTTGCCAGAGAGTTCTTTTTCATGTTCAAGAGGTTAGCACTGCATGAAAACTGCAGACAATTGAGGGTTTTGAACGGTGTTCATCTGAGGCTGATTATTGTGAGGTGGGGCCATTGCGGCGGGCTCCCAATCGACACTTTCTGGACCGCTGGCGCCCGTGCTTTAGTGCTGAGTAGGATGGCGCGCATGCGATTGACTGAGTATCACCAGCTCATTGTGGACGAATTTGGCGAGTCTAAGGGAAAGTGGATTAGTCACTCCCATGTCTTGCCCGACCTCGGGGCAACGCCCGATGAGCTTATCGAACGCGGCGTCGATCCGCGTCGCGTCTGGCTGAGCCTGTGCGATGACTTTGATGTACCGAAGGAGCGCAGGTTGGGGGTCGATTACCCTACTTTATAGCGCCGTCGAATTTGGCGGACTGGCGTGTTCACTTTCAAAATTCGAACAGATGTATGTAATATGGCGGAGGTGTCGATGCAGTCGTCTACAGTGGGATGGCGTTGACGGAGGGAACCGTTTGAGTTCCACGGCAGTCTAATAATGCGCTAGTACATCGTCGTTAAAGATAAGGATGAAAGTTAATGGCAACCAAAAAGAAGTCTTCTTCTGCCGCCTCTAAGGGAGATGACCGCCAAAAGGCCCTCGATGCCGCAATGGCCATGATTGAGAAGGATTACGGCAAAGGCGCTGTGATGCGCCTGGGTGATGACAACCGCCCACCGATTAAGGCCATTTCTTCCGGTAATGCCGCAATCGATGTTGCTCTGGGTATTGGTGGTTTCCCGCGCGGGCGCATCGTAGAAATTTATGGCCCGGAGTCTTCTGGTAAGACCACTGTTGCGCTGCACGCCATTGCATCTGCACAAAAGGACGGCGGCATTGCCGCGTTTATTGACGCCGAGCACGCGCTCGACCCGCAGTATGCTCGCCTGCTTGGCGTGGATACCGATAACCTTTTGGTTTCCCAGCCAGATACCGGCGAACAGGCCTTGGAGATCGCCGATATGCTGGTACGCTCTGGCGCAATTGACATCATTGTCGTTGACTCCGTTGCTGCACTTACCCCGAAGGCGGAAATTGAAGGTGAAATGGGCGATAGCCACGTCGGCCTCCAGGCCCGCCTGATGTCGCAGGCGCTGCGCAAGATGACCGGTGCCCTGTACAACTCCGGTACCACCGCTATCTTCATTAACCAGCTGCGCGAAAAGATTGGCGTGATGTTCGGCTCGCCAGAGACCACCACCGGTGGTAAGGCGCTCAAGTTCTACTCTTCCGTGCGCTGCGATATCCGCCGCATCCAGACCTTAAAAGATGGCCAGGATGCCATCGGTAACCGCACCAAGCTCAAGGTAGTAAAAAACAAGGTCTCGCCACCATTTAAGATTGCCGAGTTCGACATCATGTATGGCGAAGGCATCTCTCGCGAGTCGTCCATCATCGACCTTGGCGTCGAAAACGGCTTCATCCGCAAGTCCGGGTCCTGGTTTACCTACGAAGGCGACCAGCTGGGCCAGGGTAAGGAGAAGGCGCGTAATTTCCTGAAGGATAATCCGGACCTTGCCAATGAAATCGAGCAGAAGATTTTCCAGAAGCTTGGCATCGGCGAGGCTGCGGCCGAGGGTGAAGAGGCTGCCGCGATGGATGTTCCTGGCGCCGATGACCCATTGACCGATGAGTCCGTTGATCTCGTTCCAAACGTCGATTTTGACGACGACTAGAATCGTCTAACCCGCACCCGCACACCGCGTACCATTTGAATCTGCATCATGAATCAGCCCGCCCCCGAAAAGCTCGCCCAACTCCGTCAGGCCCTCGAGGCCTATGAGAATGGAGCAGCTGGGGGCGGGCTTTTTGATCGAGAGGCAGAGGAAGCCAAGGCCAAGGTCCGCTCTCGGGCGCTGGGCCTTTTGGATCAGCGTTCTAGGTCCCGGAAAGAGCTCTATGATCGTCTGGTAAAGGCCGAGTTTGAGCCAGATGTCGTTGAGGACGTGCTAGATGATTTAGCCCACGCGGGGCTGGTGAATGACGCAGCCTTTGCACACGAGTGGGTGCGCCAACGGCATAAGCGGCGCGGCAAGTCCAGCTCGGTTCTCAACAGGGAATTGCGGGAAAAGGGCGTGAGCGAGGCCGACCGTGCTGAGGCCCTCGAGCAAATTGACCCTGCCGATGAACAAGCCATGGCGCAGGCCCTTGCGGAAAAGAAGGCTCGCTCCATTAAGACTGTCCCGCCGGATCGCAAGGAGCGCGACAAGGCCCTACGCCGCATCGTGGGTGTGCTGGCACGCCGCGGCTTCAATGAAGGAATGTCATTGCAGATCGCAATCGCAGCGCTTGACGCGCGGTGCGCGGAACTGCGCGCAGAGGACTGATACGGCCAAGGAAGGGTAGCGCCGGAATGGCCAAGTCCGGCAGTTATGAGATGCCTAACTACATGGCTAAACTATGCCGACGTGGAGCAGACAATCGCAGATACCCGTACTTATGAAGTCCGAACCTTCGGCTGCCAGATGAATGTGCATGATTCCGAGCGCATCTCTGGCCTTTTGGAGGAGGCAGGCTACTCGGCCGCCGGCGAAGGTGTAGAGCCAGACCTTATCGTCTTTAATACCTGCGCCGTGCGTGAGAATGCCGATAAGCGGCTCTATGGCACCTTGGGCGCTTTGAAGAAAACCAAGGAAAACCACCCAGGCATGCAGATTGCCGTGGGCGGTTGCCTGGCGCAAAAGGACAAGGACACTGTCCTTGATAATGCACCGTGGGTCGATGCCGTCTTTGGCACCCACAACATGGCGGCTCTTCCGACCCTGCTAGAGCGCGCTCGCCACAACGATGAAGCCCAAGTGGAGATTGTCGATTCCCTCGAGGCGTTTCCGTCCGTCTTGCCGGCCAAGCGTGAGTCTGCCTATGCCGGCTGGGTTTCTGTTTCAGTAGGCTGCAATAACACCTGTACCTTCTGCATCGTTCCTTCCCTGCGCGGTAAAGAAGAGGACCGTCGGCCGGGCGACATTTTGGCCGAAGTCCAAGCGCTGGTGGATCAGGGCGTATCTGAGGTCACCTTGCTGGGACAAAACGTTAATGCCTATGGCGTTAATTTCGCCGATCCGGAGATGCCGCGCGACCGCTTCGCTTTCTCTAAGCTGCTGCGCGAGGTAGGCAAGATCGAAGGCCTTGAGCGCCTGCGGTTTACCTCCCCGCACCCGGCGGAATTTACTTCTGATGTTATCGACGCCATGGCGGAGACCCCGTCCGTGTGCCCGCAGTTGCACATGCCGCTGCAGTCTGGCTCCGACAAGGTTCTTAAGGACATGCGCCGTTCCTACCGCACGAAGAAATTCCTGCGGATTTTGGATGAGGTACGGGAGAAGATTCCGCACGCCGCGATTACCACGGATATCATCGTGGGTTTCCCAGGCGAGACCGAGGAAGACTTCCAAGACACGATGGAACTGGTGCGCCGCGCCCGCTTTGCCTCTGCCTTTACCTTCCAGTATTCGCCGCGCCCAGGCACCCCGGCCGCGGATATGGAGGACCAGATTCCTAAGGACGTCGTCCAAGATCGCTTCGAGCGCCTCGTTGCTTTGCAAGATAGCATCCAGGCCGAGGAGAACAAGAAGCTCATCGGCACAGACGTTGAACTTTTGGTCCAGGCAGAGGGCGGCCGCAAGAACGATGAGACCCACCGCATGACTGGTCGCGCTCGTGATGGGCGCTTAGTGCACTTCACCCCGGTTGATTCTGACGGTGCGGACATCTCCACCGCGATTCGCCCGGGCGATGTGGTCCATACTCAGGTCACCGGTGCGGGTTCTTTCTTCTTGCTTGCCGACGCCGCCGTTACCTCCCACACCCGCACCAAGGCCGGCGACATGTCGGCCGCCGGTGAGACCCCGACGACGGCGCCCATCGGCGTGGGTCTGGGATTGCCGTCTATTGGAAAGCCAGCGGCCGCTGAATCCGGCGATTCTTGCGGTTGCTAAGAGGGGAGTAGGCTAGGGACCCATGACTGAGGAAAAGCCCACCACCGCCGCCCAGAAAGCAGCTACCGCGGAGCGCCGCGCAGCACAAACAATGGACCTCGGCGGCCACAAAGTCACACTGTGCATCGCGGTGGTGGCTTATATCCTCTACCTGGTTTTGCCCTACGCCGGCCCCTCACACGGTTGGGAAGCGTTGACCTTCGGTACCACGTCCAGCGGAGTCAGAATATCCCTCATGGAAACCGTCTCCGCGTGGCTCGCTCTCCTTGGATTGGGCGTTCTCACCCCGGTGACACTGTTTACCCGCCGAGCTACGCCTGGACTTGTCGCTTGGATGCTGGTGACTGTGTCCTTCTTTGCCAACCTGTGGGGTTTCTGGTTCCGCGGGTCTACCGCTGACGGGGCATCGCTGGGAATGTGGGTAGGAATGCTGGCTACCTTCCTAGCATTTTTGGCCTATTGCTTAGTGGCGTTGCGCCGCAGCCCAGAGCAAAAGGCTGCCGAGGCTCAAGTGCGTGCCACCGCCGGACAGCTCGATGAGGTGGGCGAATTCCAACCTGCTATTAACGCGGCGCCGCGGCAGGTGCCAATTGTGGATAATCGCCGCAAGCAAGCTGCTGAGCGTCACCGCGCCCAACACGGCGAGTAAAAAGCGCGCCGCCGCGCCTTTATCTGTGACGCCTGCGGCTCTAGTCTCGCAATCGCAACTCCCATGCACAAGAGCGGGAAAGCTCTCGGGCACCCAATCTACGGTAAATGGCATTCATCGCTTCGTCTTTGTCCGCCACGGAGCCGTAGCAACGACGTACTTGTGGCCAATGGCGTGCAACGGCGTGAAGCGCTGTGAGCTTGGCTAATTGCGCGAGTCCGCGGCGCCGGTGCGGACGATCGGTGACGGTCAAAGTCCACTCGGCTACCTCAGGATTCGCATCCTCGTGCCTGGCTACTTCTGCCAGCGCGAGGATTTTCCCCTCTTCGCTGGTGAGTGCGATAAGTAACGTATGTCCGCGGCGAGAACGCAGCCGGCTGTGGGCTTCGCGCAACCGCGTGCGAGTCCAGACGATGGGCTCCACCGTCAAATCCCCGGTCTCCGCGTCTTGGGAGGCTAGGGTAAGCAGCCGCATGACCTCGTCGAGGTAGCTTTCTGGGATGTCGTAATCAGCCCACGCTTGCGAGGTGATTCCCGCTGGAAGGAGTGCCGCCACGGGGCTTTCGGGGATGTCCATCACGAGTTGGTGTTCCGCATGCCGGTGCTTAAACCCCAGCTGGCGGTAGACGCTTCCCATGACATCGTAGTCTGGGTCCGTCCCCGGTGGATGCAGAAGACCGACGTGCGCAATGGTGCGGCCGAGCTTCCGGGCAAGCTCCAGCGCCTTTATGCCCATCCACTCGGCTACTTTCTGCCCTTCCTCCTCGAGTTCTTGCCCAGGGAGAGGCAGATCGCACAGCACGGATTCGATCTCGGCGGTTTCGCGCTCTTCTAAAAGCGGCAGGCTGAGGTGGATGAATCCGAGGTAGTCCAGCTCTGGGCTGGGCTCCACCGCAGGTATTAGCGGCAGCCCAAGCTCAGAGACCTCGCCCAGAGTGGAGTCGCCGTCCACTACGGCAAAGAGATGGGTCTGTGATTCGCTAGAACCCTGCAGGCGCTGGACCACGCGGCCCGGTGACGTCGATGCCGCGGCATCGCCGCTTGCTTCTTGGGCCGCCAAGTTGGCCCAAAAGACGAAGCTGCGAATGCAATCCGCTGGTTCGCTGGGCCGTGCGTCAACGGGAGATGCGTGCGGCGGCCGCGGTGGACGCGCAATGTGGACGAGGTGCACTACTTATCGTTGACGGCGTTAGCGGCGGCGTCGGCAAAAGCCTGCCATTGCTCGGCCTGAGCGCGCAGATCAGCGGCTTTCTTTGCATTGCCCTTGGCTTCAGCCGCCTCGGCCTGAGACTTAAACTCATCGACTTTCGCCTGGAATTGTGCCACACGTGCCTGCGCCTCTGGGTCGGTGCGGCGCCATTCAGATTTCTCCGCATCGGTTACGCGCTGCTCCAGCGCCGCGATCTTGGACTCGTATTCGCGCACCTGCTTGCGGGGAACGAAGCCGATCTCTTCCCACTTTTCCTGCAACTCGCGCAGCTTGGCCTTGGCTCCCTCGATTCCCTTAGCAGGATCGATTTGACCGTCGTATTCCGCAATCAAGGCGTCTTTGGCCTTGGCATTTTCTGCGAACTCGCGGTCGCGCTCGTCATTGACGGCATTGCGAGCATTGAAGAACTTGTCTTGGGCGGCGCGGAAGCGGGCCCAGAGTTTATCGTCCACCTCGCGTGGAGCGCGGCCGGCGGCCTTCCATTCGGTCATCAAATCGCGGTAGAAGCGGGCGGTGGGACCCCAATCGGTAGAATCCTGGATGGCCTCGGCTCGCTCGACGAGCTCCTCTTTCTTTTTGCGGGCAACCGCACGGGCGCGGTCCAGCTCAGCAAAGTGGGAGCCGCGGCGGCGGTTGAAGGAATCGCGGGCGCGAGAGTAGCGCTTCCACAGGGCATCATCGGTCTTACGGTCGATACCTTTAATCTGCTTCCACTCCTCCAAGATGGCGCGGATGCGGTCGCCAGCGGCCTTCCAGTCGGTGGTGTTTTCAGCAATTTCTTCTGCTTCAGCCGCCAGCTTTTCCTTGGCAGCGATTGCTTCTTCGCGGCGACGCTCCTTATCGGCCTGCGCCTGCTCGCCGGCTTCTACCGAGTGTTCAATCACCGCGCTAAGGCGCCGATCCAAGGCAGCGATGTCTCCGATGACCGAAGCAGTAGCTAGGGTTTCGCGCAACTGCGCTGCGGTCTTTTTAATGCCGACGGCCTCATCAGGATTGGCGCGTAGGCGTGCCTCGAGCAGCTCGATTTCGGTAGATAGATCGTCATAACGCGCGCCGTAGTGCTTAAGGCCCTCCTCGGGGGTACCGGCTTTCCACTCGCCGATCTTGCGTTCGCCCTCTGGAGCAGAAACGAAGACGGAACCATCTGCGTCGACCCGGCCCCACTTGGCCGGGTCATTGTTGCGTGGGGCCTGAACGGGAACAGGCTTTGCGGTGGGGCGAGGGCCCTTCTTGGGCATGGAACCTGGGGTAGGGATGGGAGACATGACAAGCCCTCCTATGCATAGATCGCCGCGCGTCACGGCTGCCGGATAAAATCATTGGATACATTACCGCGAATATCTCGCGCGCGCCCAGATTCTATTTAATTACCTCCACTTGGGTAGATAGTATGGAGAAATAATGTTCAATCTCATGGTAATGCCAGCCTCACCAGCGCTGGCCGTGGAGCTTTCCGCTCATGACGCTGCCTCTCGTGCACTGCTCGCCGCTGCTCGCTCCCTTGCGGTGGAGGCTGCCGCGGCCGGTATCACAGCCGTGGATATCGTTGGCAGCCAAGACCAGCGCTGGTATACCGCCCATACCGGCAGTTTACAGGCCTGGGGAGCAGCCACGGACCTGGGCGGCGGCAATTTTTTGCCCGAGATAATGGCGCGCTACGTACTACACAGCGTGCCGCAGCTTAGCGTCCGCGGTAGTCGGGAGGCTATCGGCCAGCCGGATCCAGCGGCGCTGACCATCGTCGTGGCAGATGGCAGTGCAGGCCTAACCGAGCGCGCCCCTTTGGCGCTTGTTCCAGACGCCCAGGCAGCGCACGAGTGGTGCGAGGAGGTGCTAATGGGGGCGTCGGCAAGCAGGGCAGGTGAGTGGCTTTGCCAGCGCGGCGTCATAGAACCCGCACTGTGGGAGGAATTGGCGGGCCTGCGGCCAAGGAAAGCACAGCTTTTGGCCACCGATGCCACCTTGGGCGTTGGCCGCTATGTCGCAGGATGGGAGGTCTAATGCACCCGATTGCAGTCTTTGGTCCCACCGCCTCCGGAAAATCTGCCTTAGGTCTGGCGCTTGCGCATGAACTAGACGGAGAGGTGGTCAACGTCGATTCCATGCAGCTATATCGCGGCATGGATATTGGCACCGCCAAGCTCACCCCGGCTGAGCGCGAGGGGATCCCGCACCATCAGCTCGATGTGTGGGAGGTGACCGAGACCGCTTCCGTGGCGCGCTACCAGCGCGATGCTATCGCGGACGTGGAAGTCATCATGGCCCGCGGCAAAACGCCCATTCTGGTCGGTGGTTCCATGCTCTATGCCCAAGCGCTTGTCGACGACTGGCAGTTCCCACCCACCGACCCTGCCGTGCGCGCCAAGTACGAGGCACGACGCAGGGAAATCGGCACGGACGCGTTGCATGAGGAGCTGGCGCAGGTGGATCCGGCCGCAGCCGCCATTATCGAGGATAAGGACCCGCGCCGTACCGTCCGCGCGCTCGAGGTCATTGAACTAACCGGCAAGCCCTATAAAGCCAGCCAACCGCCGAAGGATGCCCCGCCGCGGTGGGGAACCCGCCTCTTGGGGCTGCGCACCACCGCGGACTGGTTGAATCCGCGCATTGAACTGCGCACCCGCCAAATGTTTGAGCGTGGGCTTATCGAGGAAGTCGAGCGTCTCCAAGCACAGGGCTTGGTGGCTGATTCCACCGCTGGCCGCGCTATCGGCTATGCCCAGGTATTTCAAGCCCAGCGCGGCGAACTCACGTGGGATGAGGCTGTAGAGCGCACCATTACCGGGACGCGGAGGTATGTGCGCCGTCAGCGCTCCTGGTTTAACCGTGATAAGCGCATTACATGGCTGGATGCTGCGGGCGATACGGCCGCCCAGGCTTTGCGCGCGCTAGGGTAGGGAACATGAAATTTGCCAAGGGCCATGGAACTGAAAATGACTTCGTCATCGTGGAAGACCACGCGGCTGCCACGCCGCTTAGTCCCGAGCGCGTAGCGGCGCTGTGCGATCGCCGCGCCGGTATCGGAGGCGATGGTTTGCTGCGCGTCGTGCGCGCCGATGCTTTGCTCGCAGCCGGTGAAATCGCCGAACTGGCCGAGGGCATTGCGCCCGATGATTGGTTCATGGATTACCGCAACGCCGATGGCTCCGTGGCCGAAATGTGCGGCAACGGAACCCGCGTATTCGCCCACTGGCTGCGCTCGCGCGGTCTGGTGGACGAAGATAAGTTCACCATCGGCACTCGGGCGGGCGCCAAGCTCGTTACTGTCCATTCGTGTGATGCACACGCGGCCGAGGTCACGGTGGAGATGGGGCCGGCCGAAGTAACTGGCGTGTCCACCGCATCCATGGCGGGGGAAAAATATGCCGGTTTGGGCGTAGACATGGGAAACCCCCACCTGGCGGCCGTGTTGCCGGGGCTGGAGGCTAAGGAGCTCGCGGCAAAGACGCTGGAGCAACCCGTTGTCGATGCGGCTTTCTTCCCGGATGGCGTAAACGTCGAGCTGGTGACTCCACTGCGCGACGGCCACGTGCACATGCGTGTCTTCGAGCGCGGAGTAGGAGAGACTCGCTCCTGCGGCACCGGCACCGTAGCAGCAGCGACCGCCGCACTTGCCGACGCCGCCGTTGACCACACCAGCACCCCCCACGGCACCGTGCACGTACACGTACCGGGCGGGGAAGTTATCGTCGATATTTACGAGGGCGGCTCGCGCTTGACCGGACCTTCCGCGATCGTCGCCACCGGCGAGACCTCGCTGTAGACCGCCTCGTGTCTGGCTAGTGTTTAGGCGCTGCGCCCTTCGCCTTCCTCGAAGGCTTGCTCTTCGAGTTCTTGGCGGCGCAGCGCGCGATTTTCTACTTCGTTCTTTTCATACTTCGGCCCGAGCGCGAAGGCAGCACGGCGGGCAGACAACCACGTTTCTTTCAGTTCGCGGGCGCGCTCATCGGTGACCCTGAGCAAAGATTCCAACTCGTTGGTGCTAATTTCTTCCGCATTAACGCGCAAGTTCAACCGACGCAGGAACCGCCGGGCGCCGGAAAGCTCGTAATGGAAGGCTTGGATGGTGGGGTCGGAACAATCCAAATCTAAAAGCGCCGGCCGGTAGAGCGTGCGGTCCGCCATTTTTTCGGCGGCCGCGGAGGAGCGGAAGTCCTCGTATTCCGCCACGACGTCGTCGATGTCTTCCGCCGAAAGGCGAATAGAACTGCGCAGGGCTGCCTGCTCTGAGGCATCCGGCCGGGTATGCAGCATAAGCAGCGCCGCCGCGATGAGCAGCGCTGCAATGAAAACCCCGGGGACTTTCAGGGTTGCCACAACCGCTGCTGATCCCACCAGGATCAGCACGAGAACCATTACCCGCCGGTTCCTCGCATTTTCAGGGAAGGGCATCCACACAGCTATTTCACCAGGCCTTTATGTCCGTTCTAATGGCCGCCGCAGCCGCAGCCACCGGAGCCACAACCGCAGCCAGCGCCATCGCCGCAACCGCCGCTGGGCAGCTCAATAGACGCCGTAAGCATCGCGGTACCGGCCACGATAGAGTCCTTCGCCGGTAGCTCGCCGGCTCCCACTGGCAGGCAGAGGTCGAAGGGGAATAGGCCATCCATGACGAGGTGAGCGAATTTCTCCCCGGTCAGCTCGTTGGTGCGCCACTCAGATTCCATGACGCGTGCGGCAAAGGAGGCGGCAGGGGTCGGGACCTTGGCACCGGAGCCAGAGGAGATAACCTTGGCCCCCGCGGATTCGAAGAGCGCGGGGAACTCGCCCTCGGCCGCCTCATAGGCAGCGGCGGAATCGTAGGTGCGCACATCCAGCCCCATGGCGGTTAGGGAAATTTGCTGCCACTGCTGCAAGGGTTCGTCGACAAGCAAAGGCCCCTGCGCCAGGTTTGCGGTGGCCTGGGCGATGGTGGTGCCGAAAGGATCGATGATTTCCAGCAGGGCCAGGACATCGTTGACCATCTCCACGTGGGCAAACCCTTGCGTGACGGCATCGAAGCCGATGAAGGTAGCAAAGGGCTCTACCGCGAGGATATTAAGCTGCGCGCCCGACGGATCGGTGAACTGAATGAGCTGGCCACCGCGCACCTCACCGGTAACGGCTAAGCGGTCGCTGGCGATGGCCGCCTCGACCGCATCCTGCCAGCGCTCGAAATTGAGGCCAATGGCCTGCATCTCGGTATTCTGCTTCACCCCAGTGTCCTTAACGTTCATGCCCGCCATTGTATCGCCTTGTCCAGCCAGCTAAGAATCCGAAATTCCCGCTTTCGGCCGCAACATGCAAAAATGAAAGGTAGTATGACCGAATTTTCCCAGCATAATAACGACGATCTCCTCGCCCGCGCCTTTCGCGATAACGACGCCCCGGCCACGCCGGAGGCGACGCCCACCACCGGTGACCTCGATCTGGCAGAGCGCAACGCCTTCCGCCGCGTTACCCGTGAGACCACCATCCGCGCCGAGGACACTACCGATGGCTACGAGGTGGAGTACCGAAAGCTGCGCCTCGAGCGAGTCATTTTGGTCGGCGTGTGGACCGAAGGCACCGTGGCCGAAGTGGAAGCCACCATGGACGAGCTGGCCGCGCTTACCGAAACCGCCGGCGCCGAAGTAGTGGAGATGATTTACCAAAAGCGCGATAAGCCGGACTCCGGCACCTACATCGGCTCCGGCAAAGTGAAGGAATTGCGCGATATCGTCGAGGCCACCGGCGCCGATACCGTGGTCTGCGATGGTGAGCTTAACCCCGGCCAGCTCACCGCACTCGAGCGTGCGCTAAACACCAAGGTCATTGACCGCACCATGCTCATCCTTGACATCTTTGCCCAGCATGCGAAATCAAAAGAGGGTAAGGCCCAAGTCTCATTGGCGCAGTTGGAATACCTGTATACGCATACCCGTGGTTGGGGTGGCAACCTCTCGCGCCAGGCAGGCGGCCGCGCGGGATCCAACGGCGGCGTGGGCCTGCGTGGTCCCGGTGAGACCAAAATTGAGACAGACCGTCGCCGTATCCGCACGGAGATGGCCCGCCTGCGCAAGGAACTGCGCGCCATGAAGACCGCACGTGAGGTCAAGCGTTCCAAGCGCCAACGCTCAACCATTGCGCAGATAGCTATTGCGGGCTACACCAATGCCGGAAAGTCCTCCCTCATTAACGCCATGACCGGCGCCGGGGTATTGGTGGAAGACGCGCTCTTTGCCACATTGGACCCCACCACTCGCCGTGCCACGCTTGCCGACGGCCGCCAGGTCGTCTTCACCGATACCGTCGGCTTCGTCCGCCACCTGCCCACGCAGCTGGTCGAGGCCTTTAAATCCACCCTGGAAGAGGTACTAGCCGCCGATATTATGCTGCACGTGGTCGATGGCTCAGACCCGTTCCCACTAAAACAGATTGAGGCGGTCAATCAGGTCATCTATGACATCGTCTCTGAGACAGGGGAGCAGGCCCCGCCCGAAATTATCGTGATCAATAAGATCGACCAGGCCGATCCGCTGGTGCTTGCTGAGCTGCGCCACGTCCTTGACCATGAGGACGTCGTCTATGTATCTGCCCGTACCGGTGAGGGAATCGACGAGCTTACCGCGCGTGTGGAACTCTTCCTCAACTCCCGCGATAGTCACGTTAAGCTGCAGGTTCCCTTCATGCGCGGGGATGTGGTGGCACGCGTGCACGCCGAGGGCACGGTGCGCCACGAGGAGTATACGGCCGATGGCACGCTTGTCGACGTCCGCCTTCCCGCACCCACCGCCCGTGAACTCGCTGAATTCATCGTGGAGGACGTTTCCTAAACCAGCTCCGGTGATCCATAATTAAGGCTCGTGAGCTTAAAAGGTTGGACCGTCCACGGGGACGGTAAAAAGATTGCCCCAGGCGCGGTGGTGGCGCCGGAAGAACGACTCAGCTGGGGCCGCACCATCGGCATCGGTATGCAGCACGTGGTGGCCATGTTCGGCGCCACGCTGCTAGTTCCCACCCTGACCGGATTCCCCGTCAACACGACGCTGCTCTTTTCCGGCCTCGGCACAATTTTGTTCCTGCTTATCACGCGCAACCGGTTGCCGTCCTACCTCGGCTCCTCGTTCGCGTTCATCGCACCGCTTTCGGCGTCGCAGCAGTACGGTATCGCCGCGCAGGCCGGCTCCATTTTGGTTACTGGCCTTGTCCTTGCCGCGGTGGGCGTCGCCGTAAAGTTCGCCGGCCGCCGCGTGTTGGACGCAGTCATGCCGCCGGCCGTAACCGGTGCGATTGTGGCACTTATCGGCCTGAACCTGGCACCGAATGCGGCCGAGAACTTCGCCTCCCAGCCGCTCGTGGCGGCGGTGACGCTGATGGTAATCCTGCTGGCCACCGTCGCCGGCCGCGGCATGGTTTCGCGCCTGTCCATTCTCCTCGGCGTGGTCGTGGGCTGGATTTTCGCCGCTCTCACCGGCAACCTCGGCGATGACGCCGTCGCGGCCATTGATGCCGCCCCGTGGGTGGGCCTGCCGCAATTCCACGCACCTTCCTTCAACGTCTCCGCCATTGCCGTCGCGCTTCCCGTGCTGGTGGTCCTCATCGCGGAAAACGTCGGCCATGTCAAGGCCGTTTCCGAGATGACCAAGCGCGACTTGGATGACTTGGCCGGTGACGCTCTTATCGCCGATGGCCTCGCATCCACCCTCGCTGGCGGCTTCGGCGGCTCTGGCACCACGACCTATGCTGAAAATATTGGCGTGATGGCCGCTACCCGCGTCTATTCCACCGCCGCGTACTGGGTAGCAGCCTTTACCGCCATCCTTCTGGCTTTCGTGCCGAAGTTTGGCGCGCTGATTTTCACCATTCCTACCGGCGTTCTTGGTGGGGCCTGCATCGTGCTTTACGGCCTTATTGGCATGTTGGGTGTGCGCATTTGGATGGACAATAAGGTCAATTTCAATAACCCGGTCAACTTGACCGCGGCCGCAGTGGCGCTCATCGCGGGCATCGGCAACCTGACTCTCAGCGTTGGTGGGGTTTCCCTAGAAGGCATCGCGTGGGGTTCAGTGGGCATTATCGTCGCCTATCCGATCATGAAGAAGCTATACGATTCCGTCGGCGAAGGCTACGCCGCCAAGTACTAATTTTTCTGCTGTGGATAATTGCCCGCCGCGCGCCCGCGGCGGGCAATTTTGTTGACGGAGCAACGCGGGTTATCCACACCGCTCCTGTACCTGGCTCGCGTGGGCTTGCGCGGGCTGTTTAACTCAGCGGCATGACCGCATTGGACGCATACTTAGACGCCATGAGCGCCGGAATGGACATCGTCGCCGCCGCTCAAGGGCTCAGTGATCGCGAGCTCATCGCGCAAGGTGCTTCCGACATTGCCGCGCGTGACCTGCTACGACTGTGCGATACTTACTTTGGCAAGTGCGGCTTTTCTGCCAAACAGCGAGCAGCGCGACAGACTACTCATTCCCTCGACGTGCTGCTGCTCATTGAAAAATACGCCCTGCGCTTGCCGACGCAGCGAGATGCCTGGACCCTACGCTGCGAACTGTGTGCCTTTCGTGGCAGTGCTACAGCACTAGAAAAGCGTGCTCGGGCCTTGGTCCGCGAGCTGCGCCCGCGCCGCACACCGGAAAAAGGCGTGCGCATTACCCGTCGTTCCGGCGGCCCGTGGTCGCTGACCATTACTGGGGATTCAGCCGATGTAGCAGATATGCACGCCGCATTGGATGCCAATAAGCCGCTGGAATCTGCCAAAGACCTCTTTTTCGGGAAAGCGAATGCAGCACGCACGACGGTAACGACACAGGTAGTGCTCACCCTCGATGAGCTCGACCGAATAGTCGACGGTGGGGGCGAAGAAATTACCCTGCAGTTGACCAATGGCGCTCAAATGACGGGAGCGGAGCTCGTGGCGCGGACACTAAGCGATCACGGCTATGTCACACTCGTCCACCCGCACGAGGGGCCGGTAAACCTTTATCGAACCTCGCGGCTAGCCAACGACAAGCAGCGGCTGATGGCGGCTGCGCTAAACCCGGTGTGCCCGTGGGAGAGCTGTAATTTTCCCGCGGATGAATGCCAGGTCCACCACCTGAAGGCGTGGAAGCACGGCGGAGAGACTAACGCTGCGAACCTCGCGACTTGTTGTCCCTACCATAATGGAGTCAATGACGATGACCCCAATGCCCCGCCTCGCCGAGGACGGCTGGCCCGGGTGAACGGGCAGGTGAGCTGGGTGCCACCGTGGGGATAGGTGGCGTCGGCAAGCGAAAAGCTCCCCACCACACAGGCGGGGAGCTTTAAAGCGAACCGTTTTAGGGCTTAGGAAGCGTCTAGGTCCTTTTCGATGAGGGCAGCAATCTTTTCTACCGCTTCTTCGTTGTCGGAAGTAACAGTAACCTCATCGCCCTGTTCTGCGCCAAGAGCCATAATCATCAAAGAAGAGGCCGCATCGGTCTCATCTTCATCGTCATCGCCAACGAGGTTGAGGAAGATGTCTTCGTCGAACTCGCCAGCTGCGTCCGCGATAATGGAGGCGGGACGTGCGTGTAGGCCTACAGAGGAACCTACCTTTATAGTCTTGGAAGCCATGGAAAAGATCCTTTCTTATGGGGATTGTTGCAATCCAGTGTACGAGTGTTTGGTTTATGCCGCCACGTTCTGAGCAGCTTCTTCGACGGCTTTATTAGGCCAGAACTGCTTCATTGCCAGCACCGCTGCGGTCGAGACAACCACACCGGCCGCGATAGCGACGAGATAGCCCCAGAACGGGTCGATGGCGAAGAGGACGAACACACCGCCGTGTGGAGCTCGGGAGCCGACCGACAAGGCCATCGAAACCGCGCCTGTCACCGCGCCGCCGGCCATCATCGAAGGGATAACGCGGAAGGGGTCGGCCGCGGCGAACGGGATGGCACCCTCCGAGACGAAGGACAGGCCCAGCAACCAAGCGGACTTGCCGTTTTCCTGCTCGGCCGGAGTAAACAGCGACTTGCGGATGAACGTGGCCAGGGAGAGCGCAATCGGTGCAACCATGCCGGAGGCCATAACCGCGGCCATGATCTGCATGGAGGACTCGTCGCCGGTAGAAAGTCCGGCCGTAGCGAAGAGATAAGCCGCCTTATTGACAGGGCCGCCCAAATCAAAGCACATCATCAAGCCGAGGATGATTCCTAGGAGCACGGCCGAGGAACCGGACATCGACGAAAGCCAATTCTGCAGGCCATCCATGATGGCTGCCAGCGGTGCGCCCAGCAGTAGGTACATCGCAAGGCCGACGACGAGCGAGGTCAGTAGTGGGATGATGACAACTGGCATAAGCGAGCCCAGCCAGCGTGGTACCTTCCAATTGCCAATCCACAAAGCGACGAAGCCCGCCAGAAGACCAGTTACCAGGCCACCGATAAAACCAGCACCTAGGGTAACCGCGATCGCGCCGCCCGCGAAGCCTGGGGCGATGCCTGGACGGCCGGCGAGCGCGTAGGCGATATAACCGGAAAGAGCAGCAACGATAAAGCCCATCGCTGCTTGGCCAATGGCGAAAAGAACAGCACCGAGATACAGCAAGAACCCGGAGCGCTCGAAATGCATAAGTTCGCCGTCCACGGTTACGTCATGACCAGGAAGATTGCCTAGCGAAAAGTCCGTCGACAGTGCCTGCCAACCGTTTGCCATATCGGCGCCGCCAAAAAGGAACCCAAGGGCAAGCAGAAGACCACCGGCCGCGACGAACGGAACCATATAGGATACGCCGGTCATGATGGCCTGCTGGATGCGCTTGCCCCAACCGAGAGACTTTCCCTCTTCTTCTGCATCGGCTCGGGTAGCGGTGCCGGATACCCTGTGCGCGTGGGGGTTTCGGGCGGCGGCGATGGCCTCGTCGAGCATGGTGCCAGGCTCGTTGATAGCGCGCTTGACACCAGACTCAATTACCGGCTTGCCAGCGAATCGCTCCCGGTCGCGTACGCCAACGTCCGTGGCGAAGATGACCGCATCGGCCGCATCGATGGCGGCTTGGGAGACGGACTCATTATTCGACGAACCTTGCGTTTCTACGGTCAGCGCTACGTCATCGCGTTCGGCCGCGGTCTGTGTGAGGGCGTCGGCCGCCATGTAGGTGTGGGCGATGCCGGTAGGGCAGGCGGTGATGGCCACGATGCGGGTGACGTTGTCCGAAGAATCCGCGGTAGTTGGGGTCGCGGCCGAGGACGAGCCGTTGGAGGCGGCGGAGGAGCCTGTACCGGCGGCACCAGCGGCGGGGGCAGTCGACTCGGTGGCCGGTTTCTTCTTTGGCTTTTCTGCGTTGACTACATCCAAGACAAGGCGAACGATTTCTTCCTTGGTGGGGGCGCTGCGCAGTGCCTCGAGGAAGTCTTTTCGGACAAGGGCGCGGGCTAGCTTGGACAAAATCTTTAGGTGAGCCTTGCCGCCACCGGCCGGAGCGGCGATGAGGAAGACCAACTGGGCGTCTCCATCAGGGCCGGAGAAATCTACACCGCGGCCTAGGCGGGCGAATGCGAGGGTTGGTTCGGTGACAGCCTCGGAACGGCAGTGCGGGATGGCAACACCGCCGGGTACGCCGGTGCCGGCTTTAGCCTCGCGGTCGATGGCGGGTTGGGCCAATCCGGCGACGTCGGTGGCTCGGCCGGTGTCGTGGACTAGCGTGGCTAGGTTGGTAATGACGGAGTCAACACTGTCGCCAAAGTCGGCGTCAAGGGCGACAAGTTCCGTAGTAATGAGTTCGGAAGCCATTTTGGGGCGCTCCTTAGGCTAGCGAGTTAACGGTGGTATTAGCGATATCTATTTCTTCAGGACGAGGAAATTGCGTGCCTTGCTTGGATGCAGCCGCGGTCCCGTAGGCCACGGATCGGGCAAGGCTTGCGGCCGGAGATTTACCAGCGGTGCGGCCGAGAAGGTATCCGGCGAGCGCTGCGTCTCCAGCACCTACGGTGGATTTCACGGTGGCTGGAGGGGGAGTGGCAGCCCATGCTCCTTCAGCCGTAACCAGTACGGCACCGGCGCCACCGAGGGTGACGAGCACTTCTGCGATGCCTCGCTTGACGACGTCGCGTGCCGCGCTAACCACTCCCGAATAGTCACCGCGTGCAGCTTGTGCTTCCAGCTCGCGGCCGTCGGTGCCGGTGAGTTGGCCGAGCTCTAGACCATTGGGCTTTATAAGATCGGGTGCCGAAGACTCGAGATTTTTCCCGATGGCCAGCATCGGAGCATCGGAGGTATCTACCGCGATGCGGGCCTGTGGTGCGGCCGCACGGACAGCGGAGATGAGCTCGCAATACCAATCGGTGTCCACGCCGCGCGGTAAGGAACCTGCCAGCACCACCCAGTCGGCCGCGAGGGCGCGGGCGGTGAGGGTGGAGGTAATGGCTTGGGCATCGGCGTCGGAAAGCACGGGGCCTGGGCCGTTGACCTTGGTGGTGGTGCCGTCGGGCTCGGTGATGGTGGTGTTGACGCGAATGGAGCCATCCATAGCAGTAGCCGAAGAAGGCAATCCGGCCGCGTGGATGAGATTCAGGAAGGAATCGGAGTCGTGGGACGGAAAAAGTGCCAGGGTTTGCTCGCCGGCTAGGTGCACGGCATGGGTGACGTTTACGCCCTTGCCGCCTGCAACCTGTGTGACCTCGCTGGCACGGTGGACACCACCGGAAGTTAAAGGCCCGCTGAGTACGAGGGTGGCGTCGATACTGGGATTGGGGGTCAGCGTGAGAATCAAGTTGTCCCTTTCGCAGGTTATATATTGGGGCCGAACGCCGCTGGAGAGAACCTTTGGGAATGGCCCGCCCTTAATGTTGATTCTTGTCCGAATGTGTCCGAAAGTCAACAGAAAACTGTGGTATACATTGCTTTTCTATCCGTTTTGTGGTGTTCTGGAAGTCAATAACCGCTATCTTCGAAGGAAGTATGCTCATGGAAAACGCGTCTCAGTCCACAATCAAAGGCACCGGTGTCGTTGCCGGAGTCGCCTACGCCGAAGCCGTGTGGGTCCGCCCTCGCCCGGCCCTGCCTACCGAGGGAAGCATTGACCCAGAGCAAGCGAGTGAATCCGAGTACAACCGCTTTCTTGCGGCCGTAGATACGGTTGCTAATCGATTGGAGAAGCGCGCGGCAGCCGCAGAGGGCCAAGCGGCCGAGGTTCTCACTGCAACCGCCGGTATGGTCAAAGACCGTGGCTGGCACAAAACAGTGCGCAAGAATATCCGCACCGGTAGGAATGCGGAATTTGCCACTGTTGGCGCGACTGACAAGTTTGTCACCATGTTCGAAGCCGCTGGTGGCGTGATGGCCGAGCGCACGACCGACTTGAAGGACGTACGCGACCGCGTCATCGCTGAGCTACGTGGTGAAGATGAGCCAGGCCTCCCTTTGGTAGATGGCGAGGCCGTCTTGTTTGCAGATGACTTGGCCCCGGCCGATACCGCAACGCTAGATACCAAACACATTAAAGCCCTTGTTACGGAGCTCGGTGGCCCCACTAGCCATACGGCCATCATCGCGCGCCAATTGGACATTCCGTGCATCGTGGCGGTGGGCGCTTCGCTTGGCGACATTGAAAGCGGCACGCTGGTATTTGTCGATGGCGCAGTAGGAACCGTGACTTGTGGTGCTGATGCGGAGACCTCCACCAAGGCCGTCGCTGAATACCGTGAGCGTGCAGCACGCGTTGCTCAGTGGCGCGGACCAGCTAAGACCAAGGACGGTCACAGCGTGCAGCTGCTGGCAAATGTTGCTGATGGCAATGCCGCCCGCATCGCTTCGGAGTCTCAGGCAGAAGGCATCGGCCTGTATCGCACGGAGTTGTCCTTCCTTTCGGCCAGCGAAGAGCCCAGCGTGGAGGAACAAGCAAAGATCTACGGAAAGGTTTTCAAGGCCTTCCCCGAATCCAAGGTTGTTGTGCGCACATTGGACGCAGGCTCCGATAAGCCAATTTCCTATGCCACGCTAAGCTCTGAGGAAAACCCGGCATTGGGCGTTCGCGGTCTGCGTATCGCGCGCGACAATGAAGCTTTGCTGACCCGGCAGCTTGATGCAATTGCGCAGGCTGCCGAAGCCCGTGATGATAAAGCCTCTACGTGGGTGATGGCTCCCATGGTTGCCACTTCTACCGAAGCGCAGTGGTTTGCCAACTTGTGTCGTGAACGCGGCCTGACTGCTGGCGCTATGATTGAGGTTCCCGCCGCAGCGCTTATGGCGGATAAAATCATGCCGCACCTCGACTTCGTATCCATCGGCACCAATGACCTGACTCAGTACACGATGGCTGCAGACCGTCTGTCCCCGCAGTTGGCCTACCTGACCGACCCGTGGCAGCCGGCCGTGCTGCGACTTATCCAGCACACCTGCATTGTGGGCCAGGCCAATAACGTTGCGGTAGGCGTATGCGGAGAAGCAGCGGCCGACCCCATGCTGGCCTGCGTGCTTACGGGCTTGGGCGTGAATTCGCTGTCCGCAGCGTCTACTGCAGTAGCAGGCGTAGGCGCACAGTTGGCAGAAATTACCTTGGAACAGTGCCAACAGCTCGCTGAGGTGGCATTGGATGCGGAAAGCCCTGATGCCGCCCGTACTGCAGTGGTAGAAACCATGGCATCCTTCGCCTAGCTTGAGGCGAAGGAGCGGGATTTATTCGCTGGCGAGTACGACTTCAATTTCGTGCTCGCGCAGCGCCTCCACAAAGGAATCGGGGGCTGCGGCGTCAGTGATGACGACATCGATATCAGCGGCGGGGGCGAAGCTTACCAAGTAGTCATTGCCCAGTTTGCTGGAATCGCACATCACTACGACCTTGTGGGCGTTGGTGACAAAGGCAGACTTGATGGCTGCTTCTTGGGGATCGGCCGTGGAAAGCCCGTGATCCAGGGTCAGGGCATTGGTTCCGATGAAGGCGACGTCGGCGCGCATGAGCGCTAGCGTGCGCAGGGCGGTGTCGCCGACGACAGCTTGGGTGATCGCGCGAACCGTGCCGCCAAGCAGCTGGACGTCCGGTACTCCGCTGCCTGCTAAGGACAAGGCGATGGGCAGACTATTGGAGACGATGTTGAACTGGCCTTGGGGGTATTGCTGTCCTATCAGCTCAGCAAATGCATTAATCGTAGTTCCCGCGTCGAGGAAAATGCTGCCGCCGCCGTGGGGAAGAAAATCCAGCGCAGCTCGGGCGATGGCGGCTTTCGCGCCGGAGGCGGAACGCTGCCGGGTGTCTAGGGTAAGTTCCGCAGTTTGAAAGGACTGGGATGCTACCGCGCCGCCATGCACGCGATGGACGACGCCCTCTCTATCCAGCACCGCTAGATCGCGTCGAATGGTTTCGGCCGTGACTTCGAAGCGCTCGGATAGCTCAGTGACGTTGACGCGACCTTCAACGGCGGTGAGAGACGCTATCTGGCGGCGCCGCTCTTCTGCGTACATTATTCCTCCTTGGAATTAAGCACACCGCGGGGAGTAGCGGGGGTAAAAATTCCCGGATTTTGTGGATAGGAAAGTCCCGCGATGTTGTTTTTCTTAGTCCATTGTCTCAAAAATCGGGAATAACCGGACTAAAGCAAAAATTTGCACAGCTATCGCCGTGCCGCGAAGTATGAAAATAGCTGGTCAAGACAAAAAGTGGGAAAGTGGGATTTTCGTCTCCTTTGCTGTCTGGGTCCAAAATGGCGCCAAAATGGGGGTGGCTGGCGGAGAAGCTATCTCAATGCTAAATGTGCGCAAATAAGCCCCGCACGGCCCGGGGTGGCCGTTGCGGGGCGGAGTGAAGCTGGGTGAGTGTTTAAAGTTTGCGGAACACGGATACAACCTTGCCCATAATTTCTGCATCATCGCCATTAATGGGTGAGTAAGCATCGTTGTGGGGAAGTAGCCATACGCCCGAGGAATCGCGGTGGAATTCCTTAACGGTGGCCTCGGAACCGTCCAGCAGCGCTGCGACAAATTCGCCTTCCTCAGCAACTGACTGGGAGCGAATAATCACCCAGTCACCGTCGAGAATCCCTGCATCCTTCATTGAATCGCCGACTACCTGCAGCATATATAGGTCGCCGCTGCCGACAACCTCGTCAGGCATGGGGAAGTACGTGTCGACGTTTTCCTCAGCGGTAATGGGTGCTCCCGCAGCGATGCGACCGACCACAGGAATATAAGACACAGCGCCTGCGTCCTCGGGAACCTGCTGTTCGGGCTTAGCGGGCTTGCGGCCAGGCTTCTTGGTGCCTTCGTCTGTGTTGAGGTGTCGAACATCTACGGCACGCGGCTTATTTGGGTCGCGCCGCAGAAATCCCTTTTCTTCCAATTGCTTCAGCTGATAGGCAACTGAGGATGTGGACTGCAGGCCTGCTGCATCGCCGATTTCGCGAATGCTTGGTGGGTAGCCACGCAGCATGACGGCGTCACTAATGACATTGAGGATTCGTCGTTGGCGGTCGGATAGGGATGCGTAATCGGTCTTCTCGGCGGACTTTTTTGGCTTGCGGCCCATTGCTGGCTCCTACGTAGGGTCGGGTGACTTCGTTGTCGGTCTATTAGTGGGCGGATTTAGAGTGCCACAAGTCATTTGTAGCACGAAAAGTACAGATGTTCGAGATTTGTGTCCACGGGTGGACAAGTATTCGAAGCGGTGCTATAAATCGAACGTACCAACTAAATCGAACATTATGGCGACTGTTTCAAATTAAGTGTCCAGTGGGATGCCTATGGTGAGTTCGGTCGTCGAAAGGAAAAACATGTCTCTACTTATTAATTCTCGAAATGACCTGGCAAAGCGTAATTCTGCAGACGCTCTAGTGGTTTCTCCCGCATCTGTATGGGATGTGGATCGATATGCTCCTCGCGCAGCGCGAGGGAGCGGTGATTCGCGGTATGTTCGAACTCTCCGCGTGGAAGATCGAACGACATATCGTTCGAATCGAGTGAAATCTGGCGGGGGCGACGGTCTTTCACAGAGAGCTCAACGTAGCGCGGTGAAGTCGAACACAGGTAACTACGTTTTAGGTGGCGTGTTTGGAATCGCGGTCTTTTTGGGCACGCTCCTAGGCGGATTGGGAGGGGCGGAAGGAAGTAGTGCACCGCAACCGCCGACCTCAGACATTCAACAGGTCGAGGCTGCTGTAGTGCATTAGTGAGGCGGTGGCCTTATGCTCGGTGGTTGGGCGGACTGCTGGGCGAGTAAACTACTGGGGTAACAACGTCAGTGAAAGGACCTCTGTGTATTGCCCCTTCTGCCATAATGAGCAATCCCGTGTCATTGACTCCCGCGTCGTCGATGCTGGAGCGTCGATTCGGCGCCGGCGTGAGTGTGCTTCGTGTAAGGGGCGTTTTACCACGGTCGAAAAGGCCGTGTTGTTGGTGGTCAAGCGGAACGGACTCGCGGAACCTTTTAGTCGAGATAAACTGATTCGCGGCGTACGGCGCGCCTGTCAGGGGCGAGATGTGGGTGACGATGCCCTGAAAAAACTGGCGCAAGAAGTGGAAGAAACCGTACGCGGGCATGGTTCCTCTCAGGTCAACGCGAATGAGATTGGCCTGGCCATCTTGGAACCGCTTCGCGATCTTGATGAGGTGGCCTATCTGCGTTTTGCCTCGGTCTACAAGTCCTTTGAAAGCGCTGATGATTTCGAATCTGAAATTCGTCTCATGCGAAGGCGCGACCGAGAGGATTTCTAGCGCAATTTGTCAACGGCCTTCTGGATGCGGCGGAGTGACACTGCGTGAGCGGTGCCGAGGCGTTGGGCGAATAGTGAAACGCGAAGTTCCTCCACCATCCAGCGAATGTCCTTGACTTCGCGCGTCTTTTCGCGGCCAGGTGGTAGGCTGCGCAGCCGGTTGGCGAGGTAGGCCTTGGCGTTATCTACCTCGGCCTGGCGGTCTGCGTCACGGTCAGGGTCAAGGTTCATGTCCTCCAAGCGAATGCGCATGGCTTGGATATAGCGTGGTAGATGACGCAGGTGGGACATGCCATGGATTGTGATGGCATTACGGGGTAGGAGGAACTCCAATTGCTCGCGCATGTCATCGATGGCCGCACCGTCCCAGTGGGCGAGTTCGGCTCGCAGGTTGGAATACTCGGCGAGTCCTGGGGCGATAGCCACCACCGCTTGACGCACACGGCCCGGAACCTGGGGCTTGATGGTGTCTTTGAGCTTCTGGAAAGCGGAAGGAGTGCGGACGGGTCCGCCGGCCTCTAGCATCAGGTCGCGTATGGCAGCGACGCGGGCGTCGTTGACCAGGCCATCGGCACCGCCGTGGGGATAGGAATCGACGGCGACGCGTTGTTGCAGCGGCAGGCCCTTGACCATTTGTGCAGTATTGACCGCAATGTCGCGCATAAGCAGGGTAAGGGTGGTGGTAACCATAGCGGCATCGGCTGCGGCCTTGGTGGGATGTACCTTGAGTTCAACGCCGTCCTTTGTGGCGACGAGGGCGGGGTAAGCCGTGACTTCGTGGCCGTCGACGTTGGTGGTAACCGTGTCATCGATGGCACCTAGAGTATCGTCGGTCCACTCGCTGACAGCGGTGGACTCAGCGGTGCGAGAGACACGGGACACAGAGGATTTGATATGCCCGGACTGGCGGCGGATAAGCGCTGCGAGGTCGCGGTCGGAGTCGACGATCTTGCCGCGCTTGTCGATGGCCCCGTAGTTCATCCTCAGGTGCATCGGCAGCTTGCCGGGCTGGAAATCGGTGGCGTTGATGCCTTGGCCGCCGAGTTCATGGAGGACGTCGGCAAGCTGCTGGGTGATGGTGCCTTCATAAGGGACGAGGCGGTCGATGGCGCGCTCAGCGAATTCGGGCGCTGGAACAACAGTGCGGCGCAGGGCCTTGGGCAGGCTGCGGATGAGTTCGGTTACGAGCTCGAGACGCAGGCCAGGGACGAGCCAATCGAAGCCTTCGGTATCTAAGCCGGCGAGCATGGGGATGGGCACCATCACGGTAACGCCATCGAGTGGATCGCCGGGTTCAAATTTATAGGTTAGTTCGTAGTCGATGGAACCCTTTCTCCAGTGGTCGGGGAAGGAGTCTTCGGTGACCTCGTGGGAGTCATCGATGAGCTTTGTCGGATCAAAATCCAGCAATTCAGGGTTGCGACGGCGTTCTTTTTTCCACCACGAGTCGAAATGACGGCCGGTTGTTACCTTTGCTGGGATGCGCTGGTCATAAAAGTCGAAGAGGGTGTCTTCGTCTACGATGAGGCCGCGGCGGCGGGCTTTTTCTTCGTATGCGGCGGCGTCGTCAAGCGCTTGGGCATTGGTTTTGAAGAAGGCGTGGTGGGTATTCCAGTCGCCGGCAACGAGCGCGTTGCGGATGAACATATCGCGCGCGGCGGTGGGATCGACGCGGTGGTAGGGCACGGTGCGGTCGGCCACAATGGGTACACCGTAGAGTGTGGACTTCTGGTGAGCGATGGCGGCGGCGCGTTTGCGGGACCAGGTGGGCTCGGAATAGTTGTGCTTGAGCAGGTCTGCGCCCAGCTTTTCTACCCAGGCAGGATCGATGGCGGCGACGTCGCGCGCCCAGAGGCGGGAAGTTTCCACCAGCTCGGCGGCCATGAGGAACTCCGGCGGCTTTTTGGCCAAGGCGGAGCCAGGAAATACCAGGAACCGGGTGTTGCGCGCGCCTTGGAATTCTTTGGAGTTGCCATCGCGGGCGCCGATATTGGATAGCAAGCCTGACAGGAGTGACATGTGGATATCATCGGCGCGGCGCTCGGTACCTTCCTGGTATGTCCAGCCCAGCTGCTTGGCGACGTCCTTGAGCTGGCGTACCAGGTCAAACCACTCGCGAATGCGCATGTAATGGAGAAACTCCTGCTTCATGCGTTTGCGGAATTTATTGCCGGATTGCTCGTTGCGGGTTTGTTTAATGTAATCCCAGAGCTTAAGCATGGACAAGAAATCCGAGGACTTGTCCTTGAAGCGGGCGTGGGCTTGGTCGGCCTGGGCCTGGAAATCAAGGGGGCGTTCGCGAACGTCCTGGATGGTCATGGCCGCGACGATGACCATGACATCATCCAGGCATCCGTTGGTATTGGCCTCAATGAGCATGCGTGCCATACGCGGATCTAGCGGGATGCGCGCTAGGTCGCGGCCAGTAGCGGTCAGCGTGGGCTTATCCTGCTTGTCGTGGAGAGCGCCGAGCTCGTGCAGGAGGTTAAGGCCATCGCGGATGGCCTTGTGCTCGGGCGGTTGGATGAACGGGAATTGTTCGATGTCGCCTAGCTTGAGCGAGACCATCTGCAAGATGACGCTGGCGAGGTTGGTGCGCAGAATTTCTGGGTCGGTGAATTCGGAGCGGCTTTCAAAGTCCTGTTCGCTATAGAGGCGAATGGCGATGCCATCGGCAACGCGGCCGCAGCGGCCGGAGCGCTGGTTGGCGGAGGCCTGCGAGATAGGCTCGATAGGCAGGCGCTGGACTTTGGTGCGCGTGGAATAGCGCGAGATACGGGCGGTGCCGGTATCAACCACATAGCGGATGCCGGGCACAGTAAGCGAGGTTTCTGCAATATTCGTGGCCAGCACGATGCGGCGGCCACGGTGTTCGCTGAAAACGCGATGCTGTTCTTGATTAGATAAGCGGCCAAAGAGGGGAGTGACCTCGACGTTTTTCCACTTCTTGCCTTCGATGGCCTCCATGGCATCGCGGATATCGCGTTCGCCAGGGAAGAAGCAAAGGATATCGCCGTCGCCTTCGTGCATCAGCTCTTCGATTGCCTCGGTCAAACCGTCGAGCGGGTCTTGGTCCACCACCTTTCCGCCGGCCTCGAACTCGAGGGGCCGGTAACGGATTTCTACCGGGTAGGTGCGGCCGGAGACCTCGATAATGGGGGCAGGGTTTCCGTCGGCGTCGGCAAAATGGGCAGCGAAGCTTTCCGGATCGATGGTTGCGGAGGTAATGATGACCTTGAGATCGGGGCGCTTGGGCAAAAGACGCTTGAGATAGCCCAATAAAAAGTCGATGTTGAGGGAGCGCTCGTGGGCCTCATCGATGATGATGGTGTCGTACTTGTTGAGGAAGCGGTCACGCTGCATCTCGGCGAGTAGGATGCCATCGGTCATGAGTTTCACCGCGGTGGTCTCAGAGACGCGATCATCAAAGCGGATGGCGTAGCCGACGGATTCGCCAATCTTTTGGTCCAGTTCTGAGGCGATGCGTTCGGCCACGGTGCGTGCTGCAATGCGGCGTGGCTGGGTATGTCCGATTAGTCCGCGGCGGCCGCGGCCCAGATCAAGACAGATTTTTGGGATCTGGGTGGTCTTACCGGAGCCGGTCTCGCCGGCAATGATGACTACCTGGTTATCCCGGATGGCCTCGGCAATGTCGTCTCTACGGGCTGTGACGGGGAGGGCGTCGGGGTAGGTGATGGTGGGGACGGCGGCGTCGGTAAGCGCGACGCGCTCAGCCGCAGCGTGGATTTCAGCGCCGATTTCTTGGAGCGCTTTCGGGGCACGGGCCTTTTTCAGGCGGCGGCGGAAGGAGCGGGCTTCGGCCAAGGTGACATTTTCGAGTGCGGCGAAAAGCTCGTCGCGGGAAGGGGTTTCATTCATAGTCATGACTAGGCACAGATTTTACCTGCCCGCCTGAAATGAGGAAAAGTTGTTAAAGTGAAAATACTTATCCATGCACTGATTCGCATTCCTTAAGGAGGAACCCCGGTTATGACGAACCCGTATTCGGGTGGAAATGATGATTTTCCGCGCTACGAACCGACCGATCACCCCGAGGACCGACCAAACTACGGACAGCTTCCGTCCTATGGCGGAAGCCATGAAGAAAATACCCAAGGCTATATGGGCTACCAAGCAGGCCAGCGGCCGTTTACCGGTAAGGCCTCCGCAATAGATGCGGTTTCTTGGGCTTTTAGGACTGTCTTTGGCAATTGGAAGCTGTGGATTCTAGGAGCACTAGCGCTTTTTGTTCTAAGTATCGTTTTTGTAGCCGTTGCAGGCGGCATCAATGCCGCGAGTTACTCCGGTACGGGTGATCCAACCGCGGGTTCTTGGGTTTCTCAGCTCATCTCGACTGTCCTAAGCCTTGTATTGTCGCTGGTAATTATGCGTCTGGCGCTTTTCCAGATTGATGATTCTCGCACCGGCTGGGGCTATCTGTTTAAGAACGTACGCTGGTGGCAGCCGCTGGTCATCATGCTCGTCATCGGGGCGGTGGCGAGCCTCATTGCATTCGCTGCAGTAGGTGGAACTGTCTATGGGTTGCTTAACGACGCCGAGAATATGACGGAGGACGAAGCAGTTGCGGCAGTATTAAGCGTCATGGGCATCATGGGCGTGCTTTTGCTCATTAGCTTCTTTATCCAACCATTCTTCTCGCTGATGCAATGGTTCGCGGCCGACGGCGATAGCGTTGGTGACGCCGTGAAGAAGGGCTTTCAGGCAGGTAAGAATAACTACGGTCAAATGTTGCTACTGGCAATTTTGAACTTTTTCATCATCATCGGTGGATTCTTGCTTCTGGGTATCGGCCTCATCGTGGCTTATCCGGTTACGTTCTTGGCGCAGGCACATTTGTTCCGCCAGTGTGCTGGGCGCAATACGCTCCCGCAGGCATAGCTCGATAAAGACAAAGGCCACCGTTTCCTACGTGGAACGGTGGCCTTTGGTGTGTTGTGTGCAGCGCCGCGTTACTTGCGGGAGCGCTCAACCGCCTGGTTATAGGCAGAAGTGATGAGCTTGCCGAGTTCAGTGAATTCTTCACTACGGGCCGCGGAGGAGCGGAAGACGAGGCCGACTTCGCGTTCGGCGGTGACATCGGAGGCGAAGTGAGCTATGGCTACATCCTTACCGTGGCATTCGGTGGCTAGGGCCGATTCTGGGACGAGGGTGCAACCCAAGCCGCCCATGACCAGCTGCATGATGGTAGTAAGAGAAGAGGCGCGAGTGACGGAGTTGGTGGCCTCGGCCGGGTTGACGTCGGCATGGCGGCAGAGATCGACGATTTGGTCGCGCAAGCAGTGGCCGTCGTCAAGCAGCAGCAAATCTAGGTCCTTGAGCTCGGAAAGCTGGACGTCCTCGCGGCCGGCGATGGGGTGATCGGGAGGGCAAACGATGGAGAATTTTTCCGTGTATAGCGGGCTGTCGACCATGCCGGTGGTTTCGGACGGAATGGCCATGATGGCGAGATCCAAGTTGCCGTTGCGCAGGCGGGTGATGAGGTGCTGGGTTTGCTCTTCTACAAAACGCGGCTCGAGATCCGGGTAGACCTCGGCGAGCATGGAGAGTAAGTCAGGCAGGATATATGGCGCAATTGTGGGGATAACGCCGATGGTGAGCGGGCCTGCGAGGGTGCCGTTGGCACCGCGTGCGTGGGCCAGGAAAGTATCGGCTGCTTCAAGCGTTGCCTTGGCGTAGGGGAGGAGGGTCTCACCAGCCGAGGTGACGATGACCTTGCGGGTGGAGCGCTCAATAAGCTGCAGGCCCAAGCCCTGCTCGAGGGCAACGAGGCCCTGGGAGAGGGAGGGCTGGGAAATTTCGAGCTTGGCGGCTGCGGTACCAAAGTGCTTGTTTTCCGCAACGGTGACGAAGGTAC
This sequence comes from Corynebacterium nasorum, assembly GCF_032821635.1. Lineage (NCBI taxonomy): Bacteria > Bacillati > Actinomycetota > Actinomycetes > Mycobacteriales > Corynebacteriaceae > Corynebacterium > Corynebacterium nasorum. The sequence continues at coordinate 77,445 of NZ_JAVBIE010000003.1, forward strand.
GCAGCTGAGCAAGTGTAGGGCGATACTCTTTATTATGCATGCCTATCACTCTAACACTCACCTATAGGATTTGCTATTGACGCGAGCCGAAAAGATGGTATAACTGATCGTGTTGGGCCGGACACGGTCCGGCCCCGCTGCTTGTACGCCAAGCGGCAGGAAACTTAGAGGAAAAGCCTTTGCTAAAGGAGTTGAAGACTATGCCTATTTTGACCGTCGGCGAGAAGTTCCCAGAGTTCAACCTCACTGCCCTGACCGGTGGCGATCTGCACGACGTCAACGCTAACCAGCCGGAGGACTACTTCGAGCAGGTATCCCTGGACAAGTACGAGGGCAAGTGGAAGGTCGTCTTCTTCTACCCGAAGGACTTCACCTTCGTCTGCCCGACCGAGATCGCTGCCTTTGGCAAGCTGGACGAGGAGTTCCAGGACCGCGATACCCAGATCCTCGGCGGCTCCACCGATAACGAGTTCGCTCACTTCAACTGGCGCGCAACCCACCCGGAGCTGAAGGAAGTTCCATTCCCAATGTTCTCTGACGTGCGCCACGACCTCATCCGCGCACTGGGCGTAGAAAACGCTGATGGTGTTGCTGACCGCGCTACCTTCATCATCGACCCGGATGGTGTTATCCAGTTCGTCTCCGTTACCCCGGATGCTGTCGGCCGAAACGTAGACGAGGTTCTGCGCGTGCTCGACGCTCTGCAGTCCGAAGAGGTCTGCGCTTGCAACTGGGAGAAGAACGACCCCACCAAGAACATCAACAAGATGGACGTCGTTCAGTCCGCGCTCTAAATCTCACTGAGATGCAGGTTAACCCCGCTTTCGTGGCGGGGTTTCCTTTTAAATCCAGTGCAGTAAATTCCTATCAAAACCTAAAAGGAGAAAAGCTATGTCTATTGATAATCTGAAGTCTGCACTGCCGGAGTACGCCAAGGACCAGAAGCTCAACCTCGGTGCGCTGACCCGTTCCAAGGACTTGGACGAAGAGCAGCTGTGGGGCTGCCTGCTGGCATCGGCCGCAGCAACCCGCAATGACACCGTGCTGGCAGAAATCGCTGAGGAAGCAAAAGAGCACCTCTCCGAGGAGGCTATCGAAGCAGCCTACGGCGCAGCCACCGTCATGGCGATGAATAACGTTGCTTACCGCGCCAAGGGCTGGTTGGGCGATGACTACGCACAGGTAAAGTTTGGCCTGCGCATGAACATCATCTCCAAGCCAGGCGTGGACAAGGCCAACTTCGAGCTGTGGAATACCGCAGTCTCCGCCATCAATGGCTGCGAGCACTGCCTGGGTGCTCACGCTCACGAGCTCAACGAGGCTGGTCTGAGCAAGGAGCAGGTCTGGGAGGCCGTCAAGGTCGCTGCCGTGGTTCAGGCTGTGGCACAGGCTGTCCAGATTGAGGCCGCACGCTAAAATAGCCGGCCTTTAGCCGCCCTCGCGCTTGCCGACGTCCCCCTCACTCGGGGCGTGGCAGCTAGGGCGGCTTTGTCGTTTTGGCTGGCTAGTACTCCACGCGCAGGTCCGACAGTCGGACTTCGCCAGCCTCATCGGAGGCATCGAGATCTACCGTAGCGACGAACTGGTAGGCGTGGTCGCCGTCTGGGTCCTTGATGATCTGGCGCACGGACCACGCACGCGAGTCAGTATCGCCTAGGCGGAAAAACTCCGGGCCGCGGGCCTCGGGGCCGGAATCGATGTCATCATACTCATCGAAGTAATCATCTAGGATAGCGCCGAAGCCCGGCACCTCGTCCAGGTAATCGAGCAGCTCCGCCAAGCGGTCTTCTTTTTCTAGCGCGAAAAGCTGCACCAAACGGAACATGTAATTGCGCACCATAATGGTAAAGGCGCGGCGATTGGCCGTAAGAGCGGTGGGGTCCTCCACGCCGAAGGCAAGCTCGCGGTCCACGGTGTCTTGGTCGATGGGGGAGTCTTCGCCGGCCATCTGCGCCCATTCGTCGACAAGCGAGGAATCCACCTGGCGGATAAGCTCACCCAGCCAGATGACGATGTCCTCGAGCTCCGGGGTGTTGTACTCATCGGGGATGGATTGTTTGAGGGTACGCCAGGCATCGGTCAAGTAACGCAAAATCACGCCCTCGGAGCGGGCCAAGCCGTAGGTGGCGACCAAATCCGAGAAGGTCATTGCATTCTCGAGCATGTCGCGCACCACGGACTTGGGTCGCAGCTCAAACTCCTTGACCCACGCATTGCTCTCAGCGAAAGTGTCGTAGGCCTGCTCCAATAGCTCCTCGAGCGGCTTCGGCCAGGTGATATCCTCCACGATATTCATGCGGTCGGTGTAGTCCACCCCGTCCGCCTTCAGCGCGGCAATTTCCTCACCACGGCGCTGTTTCTGCTGGGCGATGAGCACCTGGCGCGGGTCATCCAGGATGGACTCGAATACGGAAATAACGTCCAAGTTATAGTTTTCCGCCTCCGGATCCAGCAGTGAGAGCGCGGCTAGGGCGAATGGTCCCAGCGGTTGGTTAAGCGCGAAATCGCGGGGGAGTTCTCGCACTAAATGATAGGGTCGGCCGTAGATATCCAAGCCCTTGGTGGATTTTTGCACTACGCCAGAATCCACCAGCCCGCGGAAAAGGTCGAGGGCTGTGAGAATGTCCTTATTCTGCTTGCTGCGATTATCGTGATTGTCCCGCAGCAGATGGCGCATGTGTTCATAGCCATTGCCATGCCGCGCCAATACATTAAGCAGCATCGAGTTAGAGACGCGGAATTGAGACGTCAGCTGCTCAGGCTCAGCCTCAGTAAGGCGCGCAAAGGTCTTTTCGGACCACGAAACCTCGCCCTCTCGAGCGGACTTTTTCTTTAGCTTCTTCAAGCGTTTGGGGTCATCACCGATGCGGCGGCGTTCCTTAGCGTTTTCGATTTCATGCTCGGGGGCCTCAACCACCACGGTGCCCTCGGTGTCATAGCCGGCGCGGCCGGCGCGGCCGGCAATCTGGTGGAATTCGCGCGACTTGAGGATGCGTTGGCGCTGTCCATCGAACTTAGCCAGCCCCGTCATCAGTACGGTACGGATGGGCACGTTAATGCCCACCCCCAGGGTATCGGTGCCGCAAATGACCTTAAGCAGGCCCTTTTGTGCCAGGCGCTCTACTAAACGGCGGTATTTGGGCAGCATGCCCGCGTGGTGGATGCCGATGCCCTTGCGCAGCAGCTTGGATAAATCCTTGCCAAAGGCAGTGGTGAAGCGGAAGCCGCCGATTTCTTGGGCAATGGCCTCTTTTTCTTCTTTGGTGATTATCCCCGAAAGCGAGGTGAGCGCCTGGGCGCGCTCGGCCGCTTCACGCTGCGAGAAGTGCACCACGTAGATGGGTGCCTTCTTATCGGCCAAGAGCTCCTCGATGGTCTCGTGCACCGCGCTAAAGACATAGGAAAAATCTAGCGGCACGGGGCGCGTAGTACCGGCAACCAGGTCGGTAGCGCGGCCGGTACGACGGCTAAGGTCTTCTTCCAACCATGTGGTATCGCCCAGGGTGGCGGACATAAGCAAGAACTGCGCGTTGGACAATTCCAGCAGCGGCACCTGCCAGGCCCAGCCGCGGTCCGGTTCGGAGTAGTAGTGGAACTCGTCCATCACCACCTGGTCGATATTGGCCTCGGCGCCATCGCGAAGCGCAATATTAGCCACAATCTCAGCCGTAGCGGCGATGATGGGGGCATTGCCGTTGACGGTGGCGTCACCAGTCATCATGCCCACATTTTCCGCGCCAAAGATATCGCAGAGAGCAAAGAACTTCTCACTTACTAGAGCCTTGATGGGCGCCGTATAAAAACTGCGCTGGCCACGGGCCAAGGCGATAAAGTGTGCGGCATTGGCCACCATGGACTTTCCGGAGCCAGTCGGGGTAGCGAGGATGACATTATCGCCGGCCAAGATCCCCAGCGAGGCCTCCTCCTGCGCTGGATACAAATTAATGCCCCGGCCGGTGGTCCACGAGGTAAAGGTATCCCAGATCGCCTCATCTACGAGGGACTCGGGCACTTCCGATAAATCTGGCAGCAGCTGAGATAAGTTCACCCCCACCACCTTAGCGGTGATGAGGGTGGGTTAGTTAGATATCGTCACCTAAGTCGCCATCGCCCTGAGCGGAATCTGAATCATCCGTGCCGTTATCGGCTTGAGGGCCCTCGCCATCGGCGGAATCTTCGCGGTCATCTATGTCAGAGTTAATGATCTGCTGGCTTTCTTCCTTATCCAAAGAAGCCAAGAAGGCTTGGAACTCCTCGCTGATTTCCTCGCCGGTAGGCACAGCTTCCTCGCCGGGCATGATAGCCTGCGGGTGTTCCTTGCGGTAGCGCTCCATATAGGCGTCATACTGCTGCTCGAGTTGCTGAACCACGCTTTCTATCTCATCCGAGCCACCAACTTGTTCTTCCAGTTGGTTTTCTACGCGGGAAATATCAGCCTCGATGCTGCCCAAAGGAATATTGAGGTGCGCGGCCCGAGCTACCGAATCCAATAACTGGAACGTGGCTTGCGGGTAGGGCGAAGCCGCAAGATAATGCGGCACGTGGACGGTATATCCGGCTACGGTGCGCTGCTTATCCGCCAGTGCTTTTTCCAGATACAGTGCAGCAGAGCCTGGGACCATCATGGTGGAATCCATCGACAACATATGCTCAGTCAGACGGGAGGAAGTGCCATGCGCCGTGACCACCGTGGGGCGGGTGTGCGGAACCGGCATAGGTGCTGCATAGAGCATGATGGTGTCATTGATATTGAACTTTTCCACCAGCTTGACCACAGCAGTGGTAAAAGCCTCCCAGCGCATGTCGGGCTCTGGGCCAGACAGTAGTAGGAAGGTTTTGCCGGAATTATCGCGCAGGACCTTGATACCCAGGTCCATCGATTCAATTTCTAGCGCCCGATCCTTATCGATGGTGACGGCTGGCCGGCGCGAGCGGTAATCAATCAGCTCATCAGAGTTAAACGAGGCCAGTTGGCGGCCTTCCAAAGCTGCCTTCAAATGGTCCGCACTAGCCTCGATGGCCTGGCCGGCGTCTGCATAGCCGTGCATGGCAACAATCATGGTGGGGCCTTGTCCGTCACCGGAATCATCCCTAATCACCGGGGCTGGATACTCCAGCTCATACATGCGGCGATCTTCTTCGTGCATGTTGTGTTACCTCCTTGCTTTCTTACCTACCCCAACGCCGCAGGCGGGCTCAGTATTCCCGCGCGCACTGGGAGGTTAAATAACTGATTGTGCCCCAAATCGCCGCACATTGCCAGCGCAATCCCGGGCGGGGTGTGGACAAGCCGCCTGCCGACGCCCCCTCACCCCGCCTATCCCCAGATTCTTACCACTTCTCGATGCTTGTCCTATACATGGTTGCGCGCGTGGCTGAAGCTGGGGCCATGAACATCTCAACACCAACTCAGCCCATTCGTACGCCCGGCGATATCCTCGCCAATATCCCAGGAATTCTCGGATTCTTCCCCTCCGAATCAGTCATCCTCATCTCCATCCAGCCCAGCCCACGCGGATACAGTATGGGGCCGGTAGCCCGCCTCAATCTGAACGATGTCCCTGCCGCCTTGCAAGAAGTGATGGATGCATTTCACTGCGGCAACCCCGAAAGCATCTTTGGTTTCGTTCTCTCTCAACGCCAAGAAGAAGATTTATGGGATATCTTGCACTCCCTCTACCGCTTTCAGGATCGCTCTGGTGTGGGCATTGACGCTTGCTGGCTGGCCGAAGAGCTATCTACTGATACCGCCTACGACCTCATTTTTGGCCACGCGTCCGAGGACGGCGAGGGCCCGCTGCAGAATTGGATGGAAGGAACCATTCCCGCCATATCGACGAGCCACTCCATGCGTGCGTGCGTGAATAATGGCATGCTTCCTGAACTCAGCCGCAATGATTTGGTTCAGCGTTTTAAGGACCACAACCCATACTTTGGGAAAAAAGAAATTAGCGCAATGGAGCGATGCTGCAGAGAAATCGCCCGCCAACTGCGCGCCGGGCGCGGTTACCAAACTTCAGATCCAGTGCAGGTGGTCAAGCGCCTTATCGCTGATGTCCGCTTCGTGCTCAGTGAGGTGGAATCGCTGGAGGAGACTTTGGAAAATGAGGAATTGCTGTGTGCAGCAGCCATGTGGATGTCTACCACGTGGACCCGTGACCTAGTCATCACAGAGCTGGTGTCTGCGCCGTGGGAAGCAGGGGACCTCCTCCTAGCGGTGGCACGTACATTCCAGGGGTCCATCCGCTATAACGCCCTAGCCTTATACGCAGCTAGCCAGGTATCCCATGAATTCGGAATTTATGCGGGTCCGGCGCTTTCTGTACTAGTAGAAGAGGCGCCCCATCATAATTTGGGGCGCCTCATAGCGCAGGGGTATCGCAGCGGCATGGGAAGGCGGTTGGTCACGAGCCTCTGCCATGGCTGTGAGTTAGCCCGCGAAGCGGCGGGGCTTGGCGCTGATGCCCCGCAAAGTAGCTTCGGAGGCTAGGCCCGCTTCGCTGAATGTGCCTTATCACCTAGTTGGCGGGTGAAATTCCATGCATCGGTAACGATCGTTTCCAGATCCGTGCGGGTGGGGTTCCATCCGAGCTCCCGCTTGATCTTCTCTGAGGAAGCGATGAGGGTGGCGGGGTCGCCTGCGCGGCGCGGAGCCACCTCAGCAGGAATGTCGTGGCCGGTGACCTTGCGGCACATCTCAATGACCTGCTTGACGGAGTAGCCATCACCAGAACCCAGGTTGTAAATGCGGTGACTACCAGATTCATTGGATTCGAGAGCAAGCACATGGGCATCGGCCAGATCACGGATATGGATATAGTCACGCACTGGGGTGCCGTCTGCGGTATCCCAGTCATCACCGAACATGAAGATCTTATCGCGGTGGCCCAAGGCCACCTGCAACACGATGGGGATGAGGTGGGTTTCTACCTCGCGGTTCTCACCGATGTTTCCGTAGGCTCCAGCCACATTGAAGTAGCGCAGGGAGGTCGCCCCCAATCCATAGGCGTGGGCGAAAGAGGTGATCATGTAGTCGATGGCAAGCTTGGTTGCACCATAGGGATTGGTGGGCTGGGTTGGCATATCCTCTGTAATCGGCACTTGGTCCGGCTCACCGTAGGTTGCAGCGGTGGAGGAGAAGACGAGATTTTTGACCTCGTTATCCCGCATGGCATTGAGCAGCGTCAGGGTAGTAACGACATTGTGCTGCCAATACTCATCGGGCTTTTCCACGGATTCGCCCACCAACGAGCGCGCCGCGAAGTGGATGACACCCGCGAAACCACCTTCTCCCAGGACCTCGGCGGCCTTATCCGCCACGTCGCCCTCGACGACGCGGGCTGTTTCTGGAACGGCTTCGCGGTTTCCGGTGGAGAAATTGTCAATGATGGTTACATCATGGCCTTGTTCGACCAATACAGCGGCGCACACGCTGCCGACATAGCCGGCGCCACCGGTGACAAGAAGTTTCATGGTTATACCTCCACGCGCACTGCGTGCGCCAAGTCGTCGGAAAGCACGACGCTGCCGCCATCCGGTGTCGACAACGTAATCGTGCCGCTGTTATTGACTACCGATACCTTTGCTCCCACGCGGATTCCGGCAGCGGTGAGTTCCTGGAAGGTGCCATCATCAACCTGCAAAATCTCATTGACCTGGATGACGGTGGCGGAGACCTCATCACCATTGGGGAGATCGACTGCGCGGGTGCCCTGGTCCGGCTGCGGAGCATCGAAGCCCAGTGCAGACAGCGCCGGGATAGGGTTGCCGAATGGTGACCGGGTTGGATCATCGAGAACCGCGACCATGCGTTTTTCTACTTCTTCGCTCATCACATGCTCCCAACGGCAGGCCTCGTCGTGAACTTTTGCGATGTCGAGCCCGAGGACGTCGGTAAGCAAACGCTCTGCCAAACGGTGCTTGCGCATGACTGCGGTAGCCAGGTCGCGGCCCTTGTCCGTGAGATCCAAACTGCGGTCGGTACGCACGTGCAAAAGGCCGTCGCGTTCCATGCGAGCTACAGTTTGAGAAACCGTAGGCCCAGACTGCTCCAAACGCTCCGCGATGCGGGCGCGAAGGGGAGTAATACCTTCTTCCTCTAGCTCGTAGATGGTGCGTAGATACATCTCCGTTGTATCAACTAGGTCCCTCACGTGGGCATACCTTTCTGTGTGAATACAGTTTCGCGGCTAATCTCCCGACCAAGGACGGGAAAGCGCTTTCTAGACTCTGCAGTCCAGATTAGCCTACCTAAGCCCTTGCTCGCCGCGTCGAACTAAGCCGCTGCCTTTCTAACGCCAAACCCCGAGCCCGTGGCAGTATTGTGCCGAATGGACTCGGGGAGGGGGACTGGGCGCGGAGCGCTGCCAGCCCAGATTAAAGAGCGTACTCGCGCAGGCGATCGGCGCGGTTGCCATCGCGCAGCTTTGCCATAACTTCGCGCTCAATTTGGCGTACACGTTCGCGCGAAAGACCGAAGCGGCGGCCAATCTGATCCAAGGTGCGCGGAACACCATCATCGAGGCCGTAGCGCAGGCGAATTACGTCCTGCTCGCGCTTTTCCAAGGTGTCAATCACTCCGCGAATATCGGAATGACGCATGGAGGCTACGACCGCGGTTTCTGCATCGGTAGCTTCGGCGTCTTCAATGAAGTCACCCAAAGGAGCTTCTTCATCGGTACCTACCGGCATATCGAGAGAGACTGGGTCGCGTGACTGACGCAGCAGCATCTCAATCTTGTTTTCGTCAATGCCTGATTCTTCCGAAAGCTCTTCATTGGTAGCTTCACGGCCCAGGGATTGATACATCTCGCGCTTAATGCGGGACAGCTTGTTGACCTGTTCTACCAAGTGGACTGGGAGGCGAATGGTGCGAGACTGGTCAGCCATGCCGCGGGTAATTGCCTGGCGGATCCACCACGTGGCATAGGTGGAGAATTTAAAGCCCTTGGCGTAATCGAACTTTTCCATCGCGCGGATGAGGCCGAGGTTTCCCTCTTGGATGAGATCCAGCAATGGCATACCGCGGCCGGTGTAGCGCTTTGCAAGCGAAACCACGAGGCGCAGATTGGCTTCAAGCAGGTGGGAGCGTGCCTTTTTGCCTTCGCGGGCGAGGATTTTAAGATCACGCTTTTCTGCACGGGTGAGCTTTTCAGCGTTATTGAGCTTGTACTCCGCGTACAGTCCAACTTCGATGGCCTGAGCGAGTTCTACCTCATCTTCCGCGCTGAGCAGTGCGGTCTTGCCAATGCCGTTGAGATAAACACGAACGAGGTCGGCAGAGGGGTTGTCGTTGGTTTGGTTGCGGCGAGATCCGCGATCTACTTCCTGTTCTTCATTAGTAGTGGCAGCTGAAGCGCCCTTGGCGGTGGTGGCAGATGTCTTCGTCATAGTGAAGCCTCCTGAATTTGTCGCCGGTTTCACAAAGTACAACGGAGTCTTTAGAGATTTAGTTCCCAATGTGGAAAGAATTGATAAAACGCGGCGTTCCCCGTGGTACGACTCCACCTTTTCGGGGGAGATGTGCCACGGAGAACGCCGCGCTCTGCGATGGGGCAGGTACGTAGAAGTACTATCCGCGTACCTGTACGAGATAGCGGTAGATGGTGGGTTCGGAAACACCTAGCCGCTCTGCTGCTGCGGCAATTCCTCCCTTAAGAAGGAAGAATCCTGCATCCTCCAAATCTGAGACCACCTCGAGGCGCTCCTCGCGCTGCATGCGAGGGGCAGGGGTGTTTTGGTTAGAAATGGCGGAATCCAACATCGAGTCCAGAAGGTGTTCCACGTTGGAACGCAAAGACTCGCTGACTCCTTCCTTGTCCGCTTCTTCCTCTACCGGTTCCTTATCTGGAACTGGGTCTGGTACTGCAACGGGGCGGTTGGGTAGCTCAGTTTCACCTGGGTAGCCGCCGAAAGCCTTTGACTTATCGAATGCGGGATCATCGGCCTTGCCGATGAGTGCTGCGGCCGCATCGCGAATGTGTACCAATTCGGATACATCAACATTGATGCACAGCATGCCGCGCATATGCCCGGAGTCGTCTCGGATGAAGTAGCTAGAGGAGCGGCAAATCTTGCCTTCCGCATTGACGGCGCGGTAGCCGGTCATCATGGGGATTGCTGCGGCATCGCCCTGTTTCATAAACCATAGAGCGAAGTCGGTCACCGGGCCGCCAAGTTGCCGGCCGGAGATGTGCCCATTGGCGATGGCCATGATGGATTTATCGGGAACGTCGAGATCGTGGAGCACGATTTCGGTGTTGGGGCCCATTGCCTTACCGAGGAATTCGACGAGGGGAATATACTGCTCGAGGAAGTTTTCTTCGGAGGCACTGCCGCTAGGAAAATTCATTAGCTGAAGCATGTCCTTTAATTCCTGTCAGGTTATAGCGAAGGTACCACACGGAAGCGACTCGGTGGAAGAAAGGGAATAGTCCGAAGAAAGCCGGGTGAACACTAGCGGCTTAGCGCTGTGCTCACCCGGCTCATCGCTTCATTACAGGGTGGTCTTTATCCACACACCGGGACTGGTGGGTGAACTGCTAGGGCCAGACCACCTTGTGAGGTCTCCCTGTACTTGGCATTCATATCCTTACCAGTCTTGTACATGGTCCAGATGACTTCGTCCAAAGAAACACACGGCTTGCTCTCACGCTCTAACGCCATGCGAGCACTGGTGATGGAGTCGACCGCAGCAACGGCGTTACGCTCAATGCAGGGTACCTGAACCTGTCCGAGGACTGGGTCACAGGTCAAGCCAAGCTTGTGTTCCATGCCAATCTCAGCTGCGATGCATACCTGCTCTGGGGTAGCGCCCATGAGCTGAGCGAGTCCGCCGGCAGCCATGGAGCACGCCACACCAACTTCACCCTGGCAGCCGACCTCAGCGCCAGAGATGGAAGCGTTCATCTTGTACAGGGAAGCAATCTGGTTGCAGGCGAAGATGTAGTCAGCGAACATCTCCGTGGTAACTGGCTCGACAAACTTGTCGTAGTAAGCCAGGACTGCGGGGACGACACCACAGGCGCCGTTCGTAGGAGCGGTAACAACGCGGCCGCAGGCTGCATTCTCTTCGGAGATAGCCAGTGCAAACATGTTTACCCAGCTGAGGATGTTCAAACCATCGTGCGGTTCGGACTGCTCAAGACGACGCTTAAGGGCAGCCGCGCGACGCGGAACGAGCAGGGAACCAGGCAGCGGACCATCGGTGGAGGAACCACGCTTGATGCCGGTGTACATGACATCGCGAACCTTGCGCAGGTGCTCATTGACCTCCTCTTCAGAGCGCAGTGCCAATTCGTTGGCCAAGCCCAGCTCGGGGAGGGTCATATCGTTCTTTTCACACAGTTCGAGCATTTCTGCAGCGCTGGCATATGGGAAGGGGATATCAACCTTGACGTCCTGCCGCTTTGCAAAGTCTTCCTGCTTGACGATGAAACCGCCGCCGACCGAGTAGTAGGTCTTGTGCAGGATGTCCTCTTCGCCGGCGAAGGCGATAAGACACATACCATTTTCGTGCATCGGGAGGTATTCGTCGTGGAAGAAGAAGCCGCCGTCCTTGGGGAATTCTACCTCGTGGGTGCCGCCCAGCATGAGCTTCTCGCTGCTGCGGACGTTCTTCATGAATTCGGAGATGCCGTCGATATCAACGGTCTCTGGCTCTTCACCGGCCAAGCCGAGGAGGATGGCCTTGTCGGTGGAGTGGCCGATACCCGTGAGGGAAAGGGAACCGTAGACATTTGCCTGCACTCGAGTGACCTTGTCAAAGAGGTCTTTTTCCTTGAGCTCGTCTACGAAAGCCTTGCCGGCCTTCATTGGCCCTAGGGTGTGTGAGCTTGAGGGGCCGATACCAATCTTGAACATATCGAAGATGCTGATGAACATTGTTCTTTCCTTGAATCCTCTGCGAATTTCTCGTCTACGGCGGTGCTTAGAAGGCGTGGACGATGGAGTAGATGATGGTTGCTAGGGCGACGAGGCCCATGAAGAAGACGAAGTAGTTGGAAGCCTTGCCCTTGTAGCGCTGGAGAGCAGGAACCTTGTGGATAGCGACCATCGGGATGATGAAGAGCATGATGGCAATCGTTGGACCACACAGGGTTTCAATCATGCCCAGGATGGACGGGTCAGCCCAAGCGACAAGCCAAGCGGTAACCAGCATGAAGATGAGGGTGATGGTGTCGAGCTTGTGAGCAGACTGTGCGTCATCCTTGCTTGCGTTCTTGCTGCCCTTGACGATGAGGCCCTCGAAGCCTTCGGCTGCGCCGAGGTAGTGGCCAAGGAAGGACTTAGCAACTGCAATCATGGCGATGATAGGAGCAATCCACTGGATAAGTGGGGTATCGAAGTGGTTGGCCAGGTAGGACAAGATGGTGATGTTTTGTGCCTTAGCTTCTGCCATATCAGCCGGGGAGAGGCTCAGGGCGCAGGAGAAGACGAAGAACATAACCACGACGACCATGAGGATCTCAGCGCGGAGCAGGGTCTTGCGGGACTTGGCTTCTGCGAACTTGCCGTAGGTCTGGCGGCGGTCAACGGCGAAGGAAGAAATCATCGGGGAGTGGTTGAAGGAGAAGACCATAACCGGAACCAAGAGCATCAGGGTAACGCCCATGCCGTGACCAGAGGCTTCGCGAGCAACGTTCAGGTCAAAGGAATCGAAGAGTGCGGTGTTCCACTTCGGGATGAGGTAAAGGGAAAGGAGAACCAGGATGCCGATGAACGGGTATACCAGGTAGGACATGACGTGAACCACGACGTCCTTGCCCATGCGGACAATCAAGATGAGTCCACCAACGAGCAAGAGAGAGGTTAGCCAGCGGTGCGGCGGGGTAACGCCGAGCTGGTGCTCCAGGAAAGAGTTGACCGTGTTGGTGATGGTGACTGAGTAAACCAGCAGGATGGGGTAGACCGACAGGAAGTACAGGATGTTCATGAGAACACCGGCCTTCTTGCCAAAGTGCTCTTCGACGACGTCCGTGAGGTCACCGTCTGGCTTGGAGCTGGACAGTACCAAGCGGGTCATTCCGCGGTGAGCCCAGTAGGTCATAGGCAGTGCTACGACCGTCATGATGAGCAGCGGGATGATACCGCCGATACCGGCGTTGATGGGGAGGAAGAGGACACCGGCGCCGATGGCGGTGCCGAACAGGGAGAGCATCCATACGGTGTCTTCCTTATTCCACTTCGGTGCGCCCTTCTGGCCATCGAAGGGGGTGTCGATGCCAGGAGCCGGTGCGGCTGTCTTGGGGGTTTCGGGCATTTCTGCCCTGTTTTCTGGGTGCTGGGCTGAATTGCGCCGCTTGAGTGAGTGGGACATTTTCTTTCCTACATCTAGTTGGTCGGCCGAAGCGTTTGGGCTTCTGCAACCGTGACTGAGAAAAAAATTCTCATTCAACTTTGCGTTAGTAGGACCTTGAGAAAAGTTCTCTCATCCTGCTTGTCCAGCCCTTTTGCTTCGCTGTGCCTTCAGTATAGAACAGAAACTTGCAGGATGATAATAAATTATTGCACTACAGGTAGGGCATTTATCACTCTCGAAAAATTTGCAATCTGCCATTCTTTATGGCTTGTTCCATATAATTTCACCGAGAGTGGCACCAGTCACAAGTGCTCTAATGAAAGTCCTGCTTAATACGTTTTGAGGATCGTTGGGGCGGGAGAAGGGCGCGCAAATTACGTCTCAACTAAAACGGTGAAAGGGCCTTCATTTACAGAAGAGACGCGCATTTTAGCCCCGAATTGGCCTGTTTCTACTGACACGCCGCGTTCCTTGAGGTGGTTGATAATCGTTGAAACAACCGGCTCAGCTTCCGGACCTGGCGCGGCATCCGCCCATGAAGGGCGTCGCCCCTTGGCAGTGCGACCATACAAAGTAAATTGGCTCACTACTAGTACCGGAGCTGCGGCATCGAGCACCGAGACCTCGCCGTCAAGAATGCGCAGTTCTGCAATTTTGCGCGCCATTTTCTCTGCTCGAGGCTGCCAATCATCCATATCCTCGCGCGAGACGCCGACGAGCGCGAGAAGACCGCCGGTATCGGGACAATCAATGGCCCCGACGGTCTCTCCATCGACGGTTACTGTGGCCTCTGAAACTCGAGTCAAAACTGCGCGCACCGCTTACTTCTCCTTATCTATCCAGTGGGTTGAAAATGCGGTATCAGCTAAGGTTCGTTGAACCGGTGTCCAAGAGGAGATCTGCTGGGATAAGCAGACCGTGGCGGACCATATCGATGACTGCAGGGAGGGCAGCGGCGGTGAGTTCTTCCTCATCGAATCCGTGCGCCGCCGCATACAGCCCAATTGTCTCTTCTAGGTTCAGACCCTGTGGGTTGAGACCAGCGACAATTGCGGCAATGTGTTCATCTACCTCGTGGCTCCAACGCGGGCCGTCTGTGCGGGTTAGGCGCAAGGCGGCGCGGGTGAATCCCTGTCCCAAATCTTCATCTGGGGTGCTGATATCTTCGCGTGCCAAGCCGGGCCTTACTTGGAAGTGCTTTCCCTGCAGTTCTCCCGGCACAAGATCGCGCAGCCACGCCACACGGGCAAAGTATTCTTCCACTTCGGGGCCAAGCGGATCGCTGAAGGCCTGCGGCATTTCTTCGGCCAAGATATCTGCAGGCTCATCGTCACCGATGCGTTGAATAGCTACGAAACCAAAACCAATGCCGTTTACTTCGTGTTCCTGGAAATGTTCGAGCCAGGCGCGAGAGCGCTCTTGCCCCTCAGGGGAGCGAATATCGAGGGATTCATCTTCGAGCCAGGTGGACACATAAAGTGCGGGATCGGCAACGTCGCGCTGAATGACCCAGGCGGCGATCCCTTTATCCGGCAACCAGGAAGCAACGCGTTGCTGCCATGTTTCGCCACTGGTGTGTACCCATGCAGCCAGAAGGTGAGCGGTTCCGCCGGGCGTCAGGTGATCGGTGGCTTGAGAGACAACCAATTCACTGGCTCCGTCGAGGTTTAATCCGGAATCGCGGTAGACGTGGCCCACTTCGGGAAGGCCTACAACAAAAGGCGGGTTAGCTACTAGACGGTCAAAGCGGCGACCAGCTACGGGCTCAAACCATGACCCAGGGAGCAATTCCACTTTGTCGCCCTCACCAGCGGCCGCGATGGTGGCCGTGGCCAAATCCAAGGCACGCTCATGCACATCGGTCGCGGTGATTTTTTCTGCGCATTCGATTTGCCCCAGCAATTGAACACCCGAGCCGGTGCCCAGATCGAGAACGCTGCTGACTGGACTTACTGGCGTGGACTGCAGCAAAGAGAGACTCGCCGCGCCTACTCCCAGCACATGGTCAGGGCCGGGTACGTGATCCACGAGGGAGGCATCGACGTCGGAGAAGATGAGCCGGTTAGCGCCCACGATGGTGTGGGGGCGGATGTCGAGGGCAATGTAGGCCATGCCGTGGGCGTCGGCAAGCGCAACCTTGGCATCCAGCAACTGGGTAGCCAGGCGCGCTCCTACGGCCTCACCCAAAAGCGTGGCAGGCAGGTGCTCGTGCAGGAGGAAAAAGCGGATCAACAAGTCCATCTGAGATTCGCTGTGCGCGGCTAGCGAAACAGGTGCCGGCTCGCCGCGGAATAGGGCTTCAGTAACCTCCGGCCCTAGGTACCCGGCCACGCCATCGGTAGTAAAACCGGCGGCGGTAAAGACGTCGGAAAGCTCAGGGGCCAGCTTGGCTAGCGCGGGGGCATCAAAGTCGGGGCCAAAAGCGGTCGTCATGTGGGCAGGAATCCTTTACTCTTCTTCGTGATCGATGATGTCGTGGTGTGCCTCAATGGGCCGGGCGGTGCCGCCGGATACCTGTGGGGCGTGGGCTTGGCTATAAAGCTGCCGGTTCATGGCTGGCTTGTACACGTTCTTTTCGCGCTTATCCTTCTTTTCTCCCCGGCCGTTGCCAATTACCACGGCGATCCACGGGAGGGGAAAAGTCACGCCCACAACGATTGCGGCTAACAGCCACCAATGCATATAAAGGAAATAGCCGGCGATGAGTAGGGAAGGAACGCGCAAAAACTGGAAGATTCCGTACCGAATTTCGCGGCGCTTGCGGTCCTGGCCAGGCGTGAGCTTGGCATCTGTGATGAGGTAGCGCTCTTTTTTGCCAAACAACCTAAACTCGGCTCCCCTCGCGCGCGGTAGTCATCCCTCGATATGGGGAAAGGGGCGCAGTGGCTGGCGTGCATGAGGTGTCCATGTTCTCCAAGGGTAGACGCATGACTCGCAAAGTTCGATGCCGATGCGGCAAAATAGAGGGCGTGACTACGACTACGAAGACAATTGAACGGCCAGATATTCGTGAAGACACTTCGACGACGGATAATGACACGCCGAAGTTCTTCCATTACGTCAAAAAGGATCACATCCTCGATTCCGCGGTCAACGGCAAGTATGTCGTTGCCCTATGCGGCGAGACCTTCCCGGTGACCAAGCAGGCAAAGCCGGGTTCTCCGGTATGCCCCGATTGTGAGCGTGTGTATAAGGGTCTGCGCCGCAAGTGAGGACTTTTAAAAAGACTAACCTTCGCGCTTGGCAGCAATCCGCCCTTGATAAATTCCTCGCCACTAAGCCGCAGGATTTTATGGCGGTGGCGACTCCGGGCGCCGGCAAAACTACCTTCGCGCTGCGCATCGCAACCGAGCTTATGGAAGACCGCACGGTCGAACGCGTTATCGTGGTGGTGCCTACCGAACACCTCAAGACCCAGTGGTCTAGCGCTGCCGCGCGAGTAGGTTTAGCGTTGGATCCTGCGTTTAGCAATTCTTCTGCTGTCAATCCCTCGATGGATGGCATTGTGGTGACCTATGCGCAGGTAGGAATGCACCCCTTCAAGCACCGCGCGGTGGCCTCTGCCCGGCGCACTTTGGTGATCCTGGATGAGATTCACCACGCCGGTGATGCCAAGAGCTGGGGTGATGGTGTCAAGGAGGCCTACGATGACGTTAACCATCGCTTGGCGCTGACGGGTACGCCGTTTCGTTCCGATGACTCGCCCATTCCCTTTGTTCAGTATGTAGACGACGGGGAGGGACACAAGGTCTCTCGCTCGGACCATACCTATGGCTATGGCGATGCGCTTGCCGACGGCGTCGTGCGCCCCGTTGTTTTCCTCTCTTACTCCGGCGAGGCCCGCTGGCGGGATTCGGCTGGCGAGGAACATGCCGCGCGCTTGGGTGACATTATGAATGCGGAGCAAACCGCCCGTGCGTGGCGCACCGCGTTGGACCCCAAGGGCGAATGGATCCCTGCAGTTCTGCAGGCAGCGCATACCCGGCTCATGCAAATGCGGCGCAATATGCCGGATGCCGGTGGCCTCGTGTTGGCATCGGATACGACGACCGCACGCGCGTACGCCAAGATCCTCAAACAGCTGTCCAATACTCCGGTGTCGGTGATTTTGTCTGATGATCCCGGCTCCTCGGACCGCATTCAGGAATTTTCTGAGTCCACCGATGAGTGGATGGTGGCGGTGCGCATGGTGTCTGAGGGAGTGGACGTCCCGCGCCTAGCAGTGGGCGTGTATGCGACGTCCGCATCGACCCCACTATTTTTCGCCCAAGCCATTGGCCGTTTTGTGCGCTCGCGCATGCCGGGGGAGACGGCGTCCGTTTTCCTTCCCTCGGTGCCTGTCTTGCTGGGCTTGGCCGAAAATATGGAAAAGTCCCGCGATCACGTTTTGGGTGAGGAAAAGCCGGACAAGGAGGGCTGGGACGATGAGCTGCTAGAGCAAGCGAATCAGAAGAAGACCGAACCGGACATGCTGGAGAAGTCTTATGAGTCGCTTGGTGCCGAGGCAGAGTTCTCGGGCCTGCTTTATAACGGTTCTCAGTTCAACACTGGGGACATGACCACGGATGAAGAAGCCGATTTCCTTGGTATTCCCGGATTGCTCGATGCGGAACAAGTCAAGGACCTGCTGCGCAAGAAGCAATCTGAGGAAATGGACCGCCGCGAGGCGGAGGAAAAGGCGCGGCGCGCGGCTGAGGCCGAGGAGGCTCACCGTCGCAAGCTCTATGGCATGGACTATGCCCCGGCCTCGCGGAAGAAGGCTGCGGAAGCTGAGTCAAGCGATACCGGAGTCGTCGATGAGCTAGGCCAGCTGCGCAAGGAGCTCAACACGGTGGTTTCTATTGCCGCCCAACGCTCTGGCCGCCCCCACGGTGCTATTCACACCGAGGTCCGCAAGGCCTGCGGTGGACCGCCCACCGCGCTGTGCAACGCTGAGCAGCTACGCGAGCGCATCGAATACCTGCGCAAGTGGTAGTTTGGCCACAACCGCCTGAGGGCAGCTACGCAAAAGCCCGCACCAGAAAGGTGCGGGCTTTGTTCTTGTCCACGTAAAACGATTAGTCGAGATAATCGCGCAATACCTGGGAGCGAGAGGGGTGGCGCAGCTTCGACATGGTCTTGGATTCGATCTGGCGAATGCGCTCGCGGGTAACGCCGTAGACTTGGCCGATTTCGTCTAAAGTGCGCGGCATGCCATCGGTCAAGCCGAAGCGCAGACGCACCACACCGGCTTCGCGCTCGGAGAGGGTGGTCAGCACGTCTTGGAGCTGATCCTGCAGCAAAGTGAAGGAGACAGCGTCGACCGCAATAACGGCTTCGGAGTCCTCGATGAAGTCACCCAACTGGGAGTCGCCTTCGTCGCCAATGGTTTGATCCAAGGAAATGGGCTCGCGGGCGTACTGCTGGATTTCGAGCACCTTTTCCTCGGTGATATCCATCTCCTTTGCCAGCTCCTGCGGGGTAGGCTCGCGGCCCAAGTCCTGCAGCAACTCGCGCTGGATACGGCCCAGCTTGTTGATGACTTCCACCATGTGGACCGGGATGCGGATGGTACGAGCCTGATCAGCCATGGCGCGGGTAATAGCCTGGCGGATCCACCACGTGGCGTAAGTAGAGAACTTATAGCCCTTGGTGTAGTCGAACTTCTCCACAGCGCGGATAAGTCCCAAGTTGCCTTCTTGGATGAGGTCCAAGAAAGCCATGCCGCGACCGGTGTAGCGCTTTGCCAAGGAAACCACCAGACGCAGGTTTGCCTCCAACAGGTGGTTTTTGGCCTTGCGGCCATCGCGGGCGATGCTGCGCAGGTCGCGCTTTTCCATGGGGGAGAGCTTAGCGGCCTTATCGCCTTCGGCGCGGGCCTTTTCCATCTCATCCATGCGGTGCTGTGCGTAAAGACCAGCCTCGATACGCTTGGCCAAGGAAACCTCTTGCTCGGCGTTGAGCAGGGCCACCTTACCAATCTGCTTGAGGTAGGCACGAACGGAGTCAGCAGAGGCAGTCAGCTGCGCATCCTTGCGTGCCTGACGCAGTGCAGCGGATTCTTCCTCGTCCCAGACGGAGGAGGAGTCCTCCTCTTCGTCATCGTCCTCATCGTCTTCGTCCAAGTCCTCTTCGAGGTCATCGTCCTCGAGGTCTTCACCGCCTGCGAAGTCATCATCTTCCTCGATGTCCGCATTGGTGGGATCGAAGTCGACATCTTCGTCGTGCTCGTCCTCGTCGAGCTCTTCTTCTACCTCCGGCTGTGCTTGCTTTTCGGACTCAGCGGGGGATTCCTGCTTCTTCGCCGCGGACTTGCGGACCGTCTTCTTCGTGGCCTTCTTAGCAGACTTTTTAGTGGTCTTCTTGGCCGACTTCTTAGCGGTCTTTTTCGCAGTCTTTTTGGCTGTTTTCTTAGCGGTCTTCTTGGCCGTCTTTTTAGCCGTCTTCTTCGCGGTTTTCTTTGCCGTCTTCTTGGCGGTCTTCTTTGCAGGAGTAGATGCCCCGGCGGCGTTTTCGCCCTCGCCGAGTGCCTGGTCTGAAGATTCAGTGGCTGCCACGTACGCCCTTTCGACTTACTTCTTGATTAAAACAGCTCAGTGCGCCCTAGCTGGGCGCTCGTCCATCACTGTGATGTTAACGCGTTGTGGCCTTATGCAGGCCAGACACGCCTTAGAGCTATTTAACTTAGGATCGACCGCCCAGTATAGAGGATCTTTCTCCTCTGCCGGTGGATAGGGTCACCAGCAGTGCATAAATTTTATGGTTTCAAGCCCTCTACCGCCGCCATTGCGGCACCAACAATCCCTGCACGATTGCGCAATTGTGCAGGCATGACGGGGGTGGCAATGTCAAGGTGCGGGCCCCACTTTTCAAACTTGCGCGAGATACCACCCCCAATGAGGAAAGCCTGCGGGTTAAAAAGCTTTTCATACTCCGCAAGGACCTTATTTAACCGCTTAGCCCAGTGCTTGTACTTGAGCCCTTCGCGGTCCTTGACGGCCGAAGATGCAATCCTTTCGGCTTCATCATCACCCACCAGCATGTGCCCTAGCTCGGTATTGGGGAAGAGCTGACCATTCAAGAAGAAGGCCGAACCGATGCCGGTGCCCAAAGTCAAAAAGATTACGGAGCCCTGCTTGGCGATGTCCTCTCCGTAGGCAACCTCGGCTAGTCCCGCCGCGTCGGCGTCGTTAAGCACGGCAAAATCCGCATCCAAGTAATCAGCGAATAGCTCTGTAGCATTAATGCCAATCCATTCCTTGGAAATATTCGCTGCCGTTTCTACCTCTTGGTTGCGGACAACGGAAGGCAGGGTAATGCCTACTGGGCCTTCCCACTGCTTTTCCTGGATGATCTGGGCTACCACCTTGGCAACATCGTGCGGAGTCGATGGCTGCGGCGTGGCGATTTTCATACGCTCGCCCACGAATTCGCCGGTGGCAAGGTCCACCTCTGCGCCCTTAATGCCCGAACCACCGACATCGACGCCAAAAGAATGTCCAGAAAGAGTAGTCATGCCCGACAGTGTAGAAGAAGGCACAATAGTTGGCATGACTGAGCACATCGATTTTCTCCAATTGCGGGATTTTGCCGTCTCTACCGCCACGCGAGCGGCCGAACTAGTTGCCGCCCGGCGCGCAGAGCTTGTCGCCGGTGACGGCATCGCGGCACATACCAGCACCAAGTCCAGTGATGTGGATCCGGTAACTGAGGTCGACACCGCCACAGAGGAATTCATTGCCACCACCATTCGTACCCAACGCCCAGGGGATGGAATCTTTGGGGAAGAAGGCGCCAATGTGGAATCCACCAGCGGTGTTACCTGGATAGTGGATCCGATTGATGGCACCGTAAATTTCCTCTACGGGGTGCCGGATTTTGCAGTTTCTATCGGTGCGGAATATCAGGGGCGCCTGGTAGCTGGCGCGGTGGTCAACGTGGCTCGCGGGCGCACTTATGCAGCCGCGGCCGGTCAGGGCGCCACGGTCACCGGCCCGGACGGGAAGGCGCACCCATTGCAGTGCGCCCACACCAAAAATCCCGCGTTGGCATTGGTAGCCACTGGCTTCGGATACGATGCCCAACGGAGAGCAGCGCAAGCCGAGCTGCTCACCAAGCTCTTGCCCCAGGTACGAGATATTCGCCGCATCGGTGCTGCCGCGCTGGATTTATGTCGCGTAGCTGAGGGCACGGTTGATGCCTACTTTGAGCACGGCATCAATGCTTGGGATTTTGCCGCCGGGGCAGTTATTGCCCGCGAAGCAGGCGCGGTGGTGCACCATCCAGGCTTTGAGAAGGGGTCTGCTCAGGGCGAACTTACCTGGGCCGCGGGGGCAGATTTGGCCCCCGCCTTTGAGGAACTTTTGGCAGCACACAACGCCACAGGCGCGTTGTGGGGGTAATAGTTTTCCACGCTAACGGCCGGTGAGATGACATCTAGCCATTTGTGCTTTACTATGCGCGATCGATAATTACCCATTCCTTAAAGCAATTTGACCATTAGGGGCGTGCATTATGGCCACCGATTATGACGCACCGCGCCGGCGCGCGGAAGATGAACTCGAAACTGACTCCCTAGAGGGGCTCAAAGCCGCTGAAAGCGACAACAACGGCATGGACGATGACG
Source organism: Corynebacterium nasorum (assembly GCF_032821635.1). Lineage (NCBI taxonomy): Bacteria > Bacillati > Actinomycetota > Actinomycetes > Mycobacteriales > Corynebacteriaceae > Corynebacterium > Corynebacterium nasorum. The sequence continues at coordinate 99,350 of NZ_JAVBIE010000003.1, forward strand.
GAGAAATCGTCGAATCGTTCCAGCCGCCAACAGTTGACCTTACCGGTGAGGAGCTCAATGTTGAGGTAGTTCCCCGCCAAGAAGACGAGTTTACTTGCGGCTCTTGTTTCCTAGTGCAGTCCAATAAGCGCTATTCCCACGATGAGGATGGCCAGCCTATCTGTAAGGACTGTGCTTAAAGGAAAAATCGCAGCAGTAAAGAAACCCCGCACACGGCAACTTGCTTAAAGCCGAGTGCGGGGTTTGGTGTTGTGGCCGCCTCGAATCTGCCGGTTCGAGGATGCCTACAAAATCTTTAAAATTTAGTGCTGTTCCGGCAGGAAGGCATGGAGTAAAGCTTCTGGGTCCTTCGAAGCGATGAGCCAATAAGGGGTATCGTCCTCAGGATCATTGAGCACCATCATGGCGTGCTCATCCACCCAAGCGTGGGAGACCAAGAACGCCGCGGGATCGAATTGCGGGCCTAGCGCATTACGCCGTGCAGATTTGGGAACCGTGATAGACCGCGAGACCACGTCGTTGGGTAGTTGGGCGTCTTTGACTGAGAGCCAACGCGTTCCGTCTGGGTCACGCTCTACCACGATGACCGTATTGGACCACGTAATAAGTACCCACACGGCGATGGCGCCAAGGAGTATTGCAGGAATAATGGTCCACCACATGGAGCGGTTTAGCCCGGCGGTAGCAGAAGTAAGTGCCACGATGCCGGCGGCAAAAAGCCAAAAGTACCAAGGCACCCATTGGCGTTCGCGGTAGAGCACCTGAGGGGCCATCGTGCCCTGTGCAGAAGCGGAGCTCGACGGTGCTGGAGTTGCGGAAGAAGCAGATGTATCAGACACGTCTAGCTAGTCTAGTCCACACGCACCACAGAATGAACCTGCTAAGGCAGGTAGGATTGGCCAGGTGACTGACTCGTTTCCATATTCTCAGCCAGAAAGCCCTTTCGGCGATATTAAAGTCAAGCGTCTAGACAAGGAGCTTCCGCTGCCGAAACGCGCCCATCGCGGCGACGCCGGTGCGGACCTCTACGCAGCAGAAGCACTTACGTTGCAACCCGGCGAGCGCGCCCTTGTAGGCACCGGGATTGCAATTGCGCTGCCACTAGGAACAGTCGGTTTGATTCATCCACGGTCCGGGTTGGCTGCTAAACAAGGGCTTTCGGTAGTTAATACTCCGGGGACAGTGGATGCTGACTACCGCGGGGAAATCAAAGTCTGCCTTATCAACCATGACCGGCATACCCCTATCGAAATCGAACGCGGAATGCGTATCGCTCAGCTCGTGGTCCAGCGCGTTGAGCTAGTGGGATTTGCTGAGGTCGAAGAATTGGAGGACACGGACCGGGGAGCCGGTGGCTATGGCTCTACCGGCGTGTAGCTAAAGCAATAGAGACTTAACGAAACTTCTAGAAAGGATGTAGCAACCATGGGAATCTGGCCCTTTGGCAAGAAGAACGAGGATGCGAAGAAGGAGCAGGCACAGCCTGCAGCAAAGGGCGAAAAGCCGGCGGGCCCCGAGTCCGTGGATAAAGATGCCCAGGAATCATATGCTCCGGTAGAAGATACCGCAGCCGATGCTGCGGTAGCTTCTGGCAATGAACCACGCGAATTTGCCCATGACGCTATCAACGGTCAGACCGGCCCCTTTGATGGTGACTCCGTAGATATCGAAACTTTCGATTTCAGCGACTTTTCCATCGGCATTTTAGATTTGGGCTCTCTGCGCATCCCACTGCCAAAGGAGTCCCAGGTACAAGTAGAAATGGGCGAGCAAGGCCCGCGAATGCTGCACATCGTAACCAAGGTGGGCCGAATTACCCCCGTAGCCTTTGCCGCCCCACGCAAGCCGGGCCAGTGGGCAGAATCCGTCGAGGAGATCAGGGAAGGCATGAGCCGCGACGGTCTCACCGTTACTACCGAGCCAGGCCCGTGGGGTGCTGAGGTCGTGGGTAAAAACGACAATGGCCAGGTTCGCGTCATCGGTGCAGATGGCCCACGGTGGATGCTGCGCATGACGCTGGCGGCACCGGCAGGAATGGAAGCTGACCTGGCAGAAATGGCCCGCGAGGTAGCCGCGCGCACCTTTGTCTACCGTGGAGAAGACCCCATCTTGGCCGGAAACGCTTTGCCGGTCATCATGCCCGAGCAGCTCGTAGAGCAAGTCAAGCAGGCCATGGACCAGCGCCAGCAGGAGCAGCAGGCAGCCGCTAATGCCCAGAACCACCCAGAAAACGGCGTTGGCGGTCCAGACCCTGCAGCAGAAGCAGAGGCGGAACAGCACTTGCGCGATTTGGGCGGCACCCCACAGGAGGGGGAGAATGGATCGTCCCCGCAGGACCCCGATGAGGGTTCTGCACCTACTTCCAAAGACTAGGCAAAGCAGTAAACCACGTGACACATTCTTCCTCGCCGCAGTCCTCCCAGGACGCAAAGAACCTTGACGCTAATGAGTCTCAAGCCGAACCCACCCTATTGGAACAAATGGGTGGGCTATCCGGGCTCGTTTCCGCTACCTTGCCGGTCCTTGTGCTGATTCCAGTCAATAACTTTTTTGGGCTGGGCCCAGCCCTCGCAGCGGCGCTTGGTGTAGCCGTTGCTATCGCTATCTGGAGGGTGCTTCGCAAAGAGACCCTTCAGCCAGCCATATCGGGGCTTTTGGGCGTCGCTCTGTGTGCGGCAATCGCCTGGTTTACCGGTGATGCCAAAGGGTATTTCTTGTACGGTATCTGGATGTCGTTGGCGCTATGCATTGCCGCCGTACTCTCGATCCTATTCCGGTGGCCCGCGGTGGGCGTTATCTGGAAGGGGATTAACGGCGAGGAAATGCAGTGGCAGAAGATTACCCCAGCGCGCCGGGCCTATGCCATAGCTACCGGTGGGTGGGCGGTAATCTTTCTCGCCCGTTTTATTGTCCAGCGCGCCATCTATGATGCCGATGCAACTACAGCATTGGGAGTGACCAGAATCCTAATGGGATGGCCCCTGACCCTTCTGGTAACGGCGCTTACCGTGTGGATGGTGCGGCGCGCGGACACAGCTGTGGAGGAAGCTACAGGCGCGGGTGAGCGTACGCAGGCACAACCAGAACCACTACAAGAGGCCGAGGTAGAAAATGACTGAACCTACGATTAGCCGGGGCGATAGTCTTGAGGTGAGAATTGACCGCATGGCACACGGCGGGGAAGGAATCGGCCAGGCGCCTGATGGGCGAGTTGTATTTGTTCCACGCGCATTTCCAGGAGACGTCGTTAAGGCTAAGGCCGGCCGAGTCAAGAAGTCGTTCATTAAGGCGGACCTGGACAGTGTAGTGACCCCGGGTGCGCTGCGCGTGCCATCGTCGTGCCCAGCTGCGGAACAAGGGGCAGGCTGCTGCGATTTTGCAGAGCTAGATCCTGCGGCCGAAACTGGGATTAAGGCAGAAATCTTAGCGGAGCAGCTGCGCCGCACTGGCGTTAAAACCAGTGCGGGCCTAGACATTGAACAACACACCCTAGAGCCGGTGAGGGGCTGGCGCACTCGGGTTCGGTGGGGCGTCGACAAGCAAGGGCGTGCTGGAACCCGTGAGCGTCGGTCCAATGAGCTCGTTACGGCAGCCGCCTGTACGCAGCTGGCTCCGGGATTGGCAGACGGCCTCGTCGGAGAAGGCGCACGTCGTTTTACCCCAGGTGCAGAGGTCATTGCTGTTGTCGATGGCGCGGGAGACCGCCATGTAGTAGAAACCCGCAAAGCCCCGCGCGGACGCCGCGTAGAGACCATCCGTGAGGTGGTAGAAGGCAGCGGCCAAGTGCAAGAACATGTGGGTAGTAGGACGTTTAGCTTCCCCGCCACTGCCTTTTGGCAAGCCCATAGTCAGGCGCCGGCAGCGTATACCCAGCTGGTAACTGAGTGGCTCGGTCAACGTGAGTACCAGGAACGTACCGCCTGGGATCTTTATGGCGGCGTTGGGCTTTTCGTTCCAGCACTGGCAGCAGCCGTGCAGGGCAAGGTCATCTCCGTGGATTATTCGCCAGCGGCAACGGCAGCGGAGCAGCCCTGCCTGGCGGACTGCGATGTGGAACTAAAATCCGCGAAGGTGGAGCAGGTTGCTGCGCAGTTACCTAAACCAGGCGCTGTAGTCCTCGATCCCCCACGCACCGGCGCAGGCAAAGACGTGATTCGTTCCGTGGCGGCCGCTGCACCCCAAGCGGTCGTGCACGTGGGATGTGACCCAGCAACCTTTGCTCGCGATCTGCATTACTGGGACGAACACGGGTACGGGATTGAAAAAATGGCGCTCATTAACGCGTTTCCCGGAACGCATCACTTCGAAACGATTGCGCTCATTACCCCTGCCTAATGCGCCGCATAGGTGCCCAGGCGCGGCCGGGTACGGTGCCGCGCCCTAGCCGGAATATAATATTCACCGCCCGCCGCGGGTACGGTAGAAAAGAAGAACTAAGCACAGAAGGAGTTGAAGGCCGCTCCATGACTATCTTGGATACCATTAACTCGCCGCAGGATCTCAAGGCACTGTCCGCAGACAAGCTTGAAGAGCTTGCGGCAGAGATTCGGCAGCGTCTCATTGATAAGGTTTCCGTCACAGGCGGACATTTGGGTCCCAACTTGGGCGTGGTGGAACTGACCATAGCGTTGCACCGCGTATTTGATTCCCCGCGCGAGCCCATTATTTTTGATACCTCGCACCAGTCTTATGTGCATAAAATGCTTACCGGTCGCACCGATCAATTCGATACCTTGCGGCAAAAAGATGGTCTTTCGGGGTACACGGACCGCGGCGAGTCCGAGCATGACTGGACCGAGTCCTCGCACGCTTCGGCCTCGCTGTCTACGGTGGATGGCTTGTCGAAGGCCTTTAAAATCCGCGGCGATGGTCACCGCAACGTTATCGGCGTCGTTGGTGATGGCGCCCTGACCGGCGGTATGTGCTGGGAGGCACTCAACAATATCTCCGAGGACAAGGACCGCAATGCGGTGATTGTGGTCAATGACAATGGCCGCAGCTATTCGCCCACCATCGGTGGCCTCTCGGAAAATCTTGGTCGTATCCGCTCTCAGCACGGCTATGACGAACTTATGGAGCAGGGCAAGCGCCGCCTGAAACAAATGGGTTGGGTAGGCGAGCGAGCCTTCGATGCCCTGCATGCCATGAAAGAAGGCGTCAAGTCTACGGTCTTGCCAACCGAGATGTTCCCGGAACTAGGCATGAAGTACATCGGTCCCATTAACGGGCACGATATCGATAGCTTGGTGCATGCCCTGACCTATGCCCGCGATTATGACGGACCCATCATTGTGCATGTGGTTACTGAAAAGGGCCATGGGTTTGCCCCAGCCGTCAATGAGCCAAAGGATCAGATGCACTCAACCGGTGCTATTGATCCGGTCACCGGTGTGGCAAAAGGAACTAAGCAGCCTGGCTGGACCGCAGCTTTTTCAGAAGAGCTTGTAGCCGCTGCTGAAAAACGCGAAGACATTGTGGCCATTACCGCTGCCATGGCAGGGCCGACTGGGCTCACGCCGTTCCAAGAGCGCTTTCCTGAACGCTTCTTTGACGTGGGAATCGCAGAGCAGCACGCGATGACCTCCGCCTCTGGTCTTGCGCTCGGGGGTATGCACCCAGTCGTGGCGGTATATTCCACCTTTTTAAATCGAGCCGTGGATCAGGTCATTATGGATATTGCGCTGCTGAAGCTGCCAGTAACCATCGTGCTCGACCGGTCCGGGGTTACCGGTTCCGATGGTGCATCGCACAATGGTGTGTGGGATATGGCGCTGATGAGCATCGTACCGGGCATACACATTGCCGCCCCGCGCGATGGCGCGCGCCTGCGGGAGCTCTTACGGGAGTCGCTAGAAATCGAATCCGGCCCCTCCGTAGTTCGTTTCCCTAAAGGCAACCTGCTGCCGGATATGGATGCGGTAGAAACCTTGGGGGATGGCGTCGACATCCTCCACTACGGCGAAGCCGACGCTGGCGAGGACACCCCAGAGGTGCTTATCGTCTCTATCGGTGCCATGTCCGCGCGCAGCATCGAGGCAGCGAAGCTGCTCGGAGAGCAAGGCGTTAACGTAACCGTCGTTGACCCGCGTTGGGTTGTGCCGGTTCCAAGTTCTATTGTGGCACTCGCCGCTGACCACGATCTGGTGGTTACGGCAGAAGACGGCCTTGTACGCGGCGGTATTGGCTCCATGATTTCTGAAGCCCTCAGCGCAGCCGAGGTAAATACCCCTGTGCGCCGACTTGGCGTTCCGGGATACTTCCCTAAGCACGGCTCGCGCGGCGAGGTCCTAGAGGAATTCGGGCTTACCCCTGAACTTATGGCGGCCTCGATTAGCGAGTGGGTAGAAAACTTCACTGCTGATGCCAATGAGCTGGGAAATGAAGGCTAGGCCTGTCCTGGTAAATATCTTCTAGAAAAGACCGTCCACGATAAGCGGGGCGGTCAATTCTATTTGCCATTCGCGCGCGCCTTCCCCGCGGAGAAACGCAGCGACGTCGTCTGGCTGGCGGATGGAACCGGCAACAGAATCAGGTCCGCGGTGGCGTTTATCAGCACGTACCCCTACCTTCGCCCATACTGCGGCGCGCACGGTGGCGGGGCGGATAATAAGCTCGGAGGACATTCCAAGATCATCGCCTAGTTCCGCGATGTCGGCGCGAATAGTTTGATATATCTCCCAGAGATCAGGGTAGTCCTTGGTCCAGATGGTCTTGGAAGGGACCGGATGCGGGGTACGGTGCACGCGAGGCCGCTGGTGCGGGGGAATGGCGCGCGCCTGGTTTAGCACCGCCATCCAGCGGGCGGTGGCCCCCTTGCGCCGGCGGGGAAAACCCTTGATGCGGGCCAAATCGCTACCAGAGGTGGGGAGAACGCGCGCAATTTCTACCAGCGTCTTATTCGCTAAAACCCGGCCGGGTGCAGTATCGGTGCGCCGAGCTATTGCGTCCCGTTTGAGCCATAGCGCTCGAGCGGCGGCAAGCTGGCTGCCGTTGCGCAGGTTGGAGACTCCCTTTAGGTCGCGCCAAGTAGGTGGCTGCGGGTGAGTATCACCGGCATGCTCGCGGACAATGGAGGAAAATTCCTCTAGCGCCCAATCCATTTTGTCTTGTTCGGCCAAGATATCGCGTAGTGAATCGGCTAGCTCGAGGAGCAGCTCCACATCTAGTGCGGCATAGGCCTTGAGTTCCTCGCTGAGCTGCGGGGTTGACCAGTCAGCGTCGCCGTAGCCTTTTTCTAATTCGATATCAAAAAGCTCTGCAATCATTGTGCCCAGATTCGGGCGGTCGAAACCAGCGAGCCGCGCCGCTAGCTCGGTATCAAAGATGGAGCCGGGCAATAGCCCAAGCCACCCTAGGCAGGGCAAATCCGAATGCGCGGCATGAATTATCCATTCCGCCCCGTTGAGTACTGGGGCGAGGGCAGCGGTGAGCTCCGCGCGATGGCCTTCAGGGGCAAAAAGCATGGTGCCTGCGCCGCGGCGGCGAATTTGAACTACGAAGGCGCGGTCATCGTAGCGATAACCAGAGGCGCGTTCAGTATCGATGGCAAAAGGGCCCGTACCTGCAGCTAGGCGTGCGGCGGCAGCGGTGAATCCATCCCGGGTAGCAAGGACCGCCGGGATGCCCTCTACCGGCCGGCTGCGCAATTCTGGCATTCTAGTGGCCGAGCTTGGTAACGCCCTCAGGAGGGAGGCCGGCAACGTTAGCCAATACCTTTGCAAAAGCCTGCACGTGAGGCGCCAGATCGAGGCCTTCAGCGGTCCACGAAGCACGCATTTCGATTTGATAGGCGCGCGGTGGGCCACCAATCTCCCCAAATCGAACGGACGCGGTAGAGGTGACGGTGCCACCCAAGTTGGTGTGGTCGGCGCCTTCCTCTTCTAGGCCTTCATTGAGCCACTGCCAAGCCACATCGGGCAAGAGCGGATCTCCTGCTACGGCATCATCCATATCGGCCTGAATATACGCCACAAGGCGCATAGCGCCCTCCCAGGCTTCCTCAGCACCCGGATCGTGGAGCAAGATAAGGCGGCCAAATGCATCGCCTTCCGCATCAGTGGGCACGATGTCTGGGTTGTCTTCGCCTCCCACCTCGAGGCCGATAGCGTGGCTAAACGGCGCAAGGCGCTGCGGTGGGCGAATGGAGCCCAGGGTTATCTCGGGGCGCAGGTCGGCCGCGTGCATTGACTCCACTGCTTGGGTGAATGCGGCGGGGGTAGCTGGTTCGTGGCTTTCCGCTTGCCTGTGCAAAGGAGTGGGGGCGGAAGCCTCGGCGCTGCGTGGGGTGGTCGATTCGGAATTGCTCACGACGTTCAAGCTATAGTTTCACAGCCTCTAGCTGGGGGAGGCGCGCCGATGCGAGAGCGTGTCGGCATCCCCGCGGCGGGGGAAGTGACAAGGTTTCATATCCAACTTATGATGGATATGTCCGATTACCCAGAGGCTTTGGCAAAGGAGAACGCAATGGCGAAGCTAGACTACAAGGAACTCAATGCGGTTCAGCAATATTCCCAGCACGCAGTTTTTAAGGTGATCCCGGGGGCGCTCGGCACCGAGCGAGCGGAAATCATCGCCCAAGCGCAGAAGTTCTTCGCCGACGTTGAAGAGGCTGGCAAAGTGACGGTGCGCGGTATCTATGACCTCACGGCTATGCGCGATTCTGCTGATTTTATGATCTGGTGGCACGCCGAGGAATTCTCTGACCTGCAGAAGGTCTTTGGGGACTTTCGCCGCGAGACCACCTTGGGCCAGGTTAGTGAAGTGACCTGGGTAGGCAACGCTTTGCACCGTCCAGCGGAGTTTAATAAGTCGCACCTGCCGTCTTTCATCATGGGCGAGGAGCCAAAGGAGTGGATCTCGGTCTATCCCTTCGTGCGCTCCTATGACTGGTACACCATGGACGAGGAAAAGCGCCGCCGCATCCTTATGGAGCACGGCATGCAAGCGCGTGATTATCCTGATGTGCGAGCTAATACCGTACCGGCTTTTGCGTTGGGTGACTACGAGTGGATTCTGGCCTTTGAGGCGGATGAGCTCCACCGTATCGTCGACCTGATGTACCTGATGCGCTATACCGAAGCCCGTCACCACGTGCGCGAGGAAATTCCTTTCCACACCGGCCGTCGCGTCAAGGACGTAGCAGAACTCATTGCAGTACTGCCCTAAAAGAAGCGTCGCCCAGCAAAAGCCCTGCTTGGCGACGTCCCGGGCTGCGCCCCGTCACTAGCCTGGCAGCCAGGCTAGTGACGGGGTGTAAGTTGTGTCGAGGCCCTTTAAGCGGTGCCACCTTCTACAGGTTTTTCCTCCAGGTCAAGGCAAATGGAGTTAATGCAATAGCGAAGGTCAGTAGGGGTGTCGTAGCCCTCGCCCTCAAAGACGTGGCCTAGGTGCGATTCGCAGTTGGCACACAAGACCTCTACTCGGCGCATGCCTAGCGAGTTATCTTCTCGCTCGATGATCTTGTCTCCGGCAAGCGGGGAGAAGAAAGACGGCCAGCCACAATGGGACTCAAACTTTTCCGTGGAACGGAAAAGCTCCGCTCCACACGCGCGGCAAGAATAGACACCCTCGGTAGTGGTATTGGTGTACTCGCCTACATGGGGCGGCTCCGTACCTGCCTCACGCAGAACATAGTATTCCTCGGGGCTTAAGCGCTGGCGCCATTCGGTATCAGCAATGAGCTTGAAATCGGTCATGGGCCGAGTCTAAACCGCTCTGCGCGCGGCACGCCACCAGCCAGCGACCGTAGCGAAAATTGCGACGATAAGCAGCGCCCATCCTGCCGTGGCCGTGAAAAAATTCATCCACCGTCCAGCATCCGGGTGCGCTGTAGACGCCCACGAGACCGGAGCCAAAAAGAGAAATGCCGCCAACCACGCTCCCGCGGAATGAAATACCGAGCGCGGGAGCACAACGGTAAACATCAGCGGGAAAAGCCACATGGAATAGTACTGCTGGCCTAGGGAAGACAGGAAGAAAATTCCCACCATTATCGCCCCGCTAGTGGTCAGTGCCCACAAGGTTGGGTCGGAGTTGCGCCAGCGTAAAAGCCCGAGAATCGCTGCGGCCGTAAGACCGGCAAAAATCAGCCACACGGTCCAATACAACCCGGCGCCAAAATTCACGTAGGCGTGGAAACCCGCCCAGGAAGAATTGGCATAATCACGAGTTTCCGAAAGATAGGGCAGCAGTTTTTCGAAAAAGCCGCTGGCGCCCGGCACCACCGGCCACGCCAGTAGATTGAGAATCACCGGAACTCCGATGCCCTCGGCGAGACTGCGCCACTGGAGCTTTACCAAGGGCAGGAAGAGCAGCGGCGCAAACTGCGGCTTAATGACGATGGCAAGGCCAATGACCACGCCTGCCACCCAGCCCAACCACGGGGTGCGCTCGGCCCGCAAAAAGGCCCACAAAAACACGGCCAGACACAGCAAGAGAACGCCGTTGATATTGGTAAAGGCAAGCGTATTGGTCACTGACTCCGTGACAAACGCCAGCGCAATAGATACCGGCCACACGGGCGAGGTGAGCTTGCGGTCCACTATAAGGGTAAGCACCGCCAGTGCCGCGATGATCGCGGCCGCATTCGCCACGATGAATAGTCCTCGCGCAAGTGAGAAGTCTAGGTGCCCTAATGGCGCAAGCAGCAGCGTGGCTCCCGGGGTATACAGATACAGCGGGTCAACGTGATTATAGGCCTGCTCGTAGACCGGCTGGCTGCTGGACATGCGCGCCACCGCGTTATACACGGTGGTGAAATCATCCGTTGGCGTGCCGTTGCGCGCAATGATGAATACGCGGTGCACAACGAGCAATAAGGCCACGGGCCAAGCGGCAACATTGATTCGGGAATTCACGGCCCCTTAGTCTACGTCCTCGCGGGTGCGGGAATACCGCAGAAACACCGTGCCATCCGTATCGGCCGCGACATTTTCCAACTGCATGCGCCGGTGGGAATGCTCGCCCTTAAAAGTAGCCATCGGAGTCTCTACGCCGGTAGACAGATGCGGATCTAGGGTCAAATACATCTGGTCAATCGCATCGGCGTCCACTAATTGCCCAATCATTCCTGGTCCGCCTTCACATAGCACGCGCTTAAACCCGCGATCCTTCAGGACGGATATGTAGTCGCGCACGCTTCCTTCACCGGCATCGCAGACCTCCGCCCCCGTGCTTTCAATAGCCTCGATTCGGGTAACGATGTCTTCATCCTCCCAGCTGCTGTGTGGGGCCAAGATGACAGGTGGGGTAGTAAAGTCTGTAAAAAAGTCCGAGTCGATATCGAAATCAAGGCTGCGAGAAGGCACTGCAATAGGAGCTGGGCGCGAGCCATCGGTGCTAGGAACAACGCCGGAGTAATCTTCTGCGCGCACCGTTTGCGCGCCCACCAACACCACGTCTGCCCAGTCCCGTAGAGCTGCAAAAAGTTGTCCATCGGTGTCATTTCCCATGTCTTCTGAGACATGGTTCATCGTCGCCGATCCGGTCAACGTGCTGACCATATTCGTACGGATGGTGAATGTGTCGCGGGAATCAGGACCCAAAAGCGAAGAGATATCCATGTCATCCCAGTGTAGCCAGAGCGGCGAGTGCCCAGCATGGCAATAACAGCGCCATAACCTCAGCAAGACGGGCTACACCAGACGGATGAGAATCACACCGGCCAGTATCACTGCAATGCCGGCTACCTGGCGCAGCGTTACGCGGGCGCCACGCAAGCGATCAATAAGTACGGACCCCAGCATGGAGCCGAGGAGCGTCGCAACCACGGTAAGCCCCGTTCCCAGCTGCGGTACTAAGGCCGCGTTGCCAAAAACAAACAAGGCACCCAGGACGCCACCAACCCACATCCACCAGGGATTGTTCTTCCCCTCGGGGCGCTCAATGCGAGGTCGCCAGCGTAGAACAATATTCACAATGGCAAGGGCAGATACCCCGACGCTAAAAGAAACTAAAGCCGCGCTAACAGGTGAGCCAGTAATCTGGCCCAGGTGACCATTGATCGCGGATTGGCTTGCCGTAAAACAGCCAAAAACAAACCCCGCTAAGCGCCACATCCACAGCGCTGTGGCACTGTGCTCACGCTTCGTGGGCGCGCCGGGGCCGGCGACGATGGCGATTACTCCGCCTAGGACGATGAGAGCCCCTAGCATGCGAACCACGGTCAGCGGGGATATAGGGGAGTCAAAGAGCCCAAGGTGATCGATGACGAGCCCCATGATGATCTGACCGGCGATGGGAAGAACTACGGTCTGGACGGCACCCAAGTGGGGAAATAGGAGAATATTCCCAGTAAGCGCAACTACGCCGAGCAAACCACCGAACCATATCCACAGTGGTTGGCCACCGGTGCGGGAAAGGCCGAAATCACCGCCGGTGACAGCGGTGGCAATAACGAGCAAAGTAACCGTGCCCACGGCGAAAGAGATAAGCGAAGAAGAAAAGGGGGTGCCCGTCGATAAGCGCAAGCGCGTATTAACCAAGGTCTGTACGGGCAAAACAAGCCCAGCAAAAATGCCTAAAAGGATCCACAACACGACGGAACACCTTACCGGCACACAAAGAAACCCGCCCAAGCTACCTGTGAAGTGGAGCGCAGGGCGGGGAAGTGGTGGTCCTAACTGGGATTGAACCAGTGACCTTTCCGGTGTGAACGGAACGCTCTCCCACTGAGCTATAGGACCGTGCGGTGGCTAAATGTACACCGCTTGAAATTCAAACGCCTAATTGGCTGCGTAGGGCTACTCATGAGCGGGAGGCGGCTGGGCGCCTGCGGTCCACAAGAATCACACCGGTGTGATTTGGGAACGTACAAACGTGGAATATCGGCGGTTAAAAGCAAGGCGCTGGGCTGGGGATTTGGAAACTGGCGCGGAGCACGATAATGTTTCTTCTCGCACCGCAACGGAATAAAAGTTTGCGGCGCAATGCGGATGTAGCGCAGTTGGTAGCGCATCACCTTGCCAAGGTGAGGGTCGCGAGTTCGAGTCTCGTCATCCGCTCCACGCTTTTCAAAGGGCTACCTGTGAAGAGTGATTCTAAGTGAATAGCGCGCGATTAGCTCAGTGGGAGAGCGCTTCCCTGACACGGAAGAGGTCACTGGTTCAATCCCAGTATCGCGCACAAGGACTTTGTCCTAGAAACCGGGCCTGGTTTCGCATGCGGATGTAGCGCAGTTGGTAGCGCATCACCTTGCCAAGGTGAGGGTCGCGAGTTCGAGTCTCGTCATCCGCTCCAGCACTGTATTGTGTGAGGCGGTATCGCCACGGTGGAATGGCCGAGTGGTGAGGCAACGGTCTGCAAAACCGTGCACACGGGTTCGATTCCCGTTTCCACCTCAACTTCTTAATGCCTTCGGGCATTAAGCGCGATTAGCTCAGTGGGAGAGCGCTTCCCTGACACGGAAGAGGTCACTGGTTCAATCCCAGTATCGCGCACGAGAGTCTCTTTTTAGGCTCTGTAGCAAACTCCGGTTTGTTGTGCGGATGTAGCGCAGTTGGTAGCGCATCACCTTGCCAAGGTGAGGGTCGCGAGTTCGAGTCTCGTCATCCGCTCCATGTAGCCGCCCCAGAGACGGGGCGGCTTTTTTCTTGTCTCCTTCCGTGTGCTGTGCGATACGCTTGCCTTTGAAGAGTCATAACCCAAAGCGGAGGAGGAAAGATGTCACGCGCACTAGTGGTACCGCTATTGGTTGGAGCCTGCGGCTTCGCGTCTTTTGTTTCGGGGACTGTGCTTTTCTTTATGGGCCTTACTGCGGCAGATGCGGCTGAAGGCAGTGGCAGCGGGGCGTGGCCTTTGACGCTCATCGGTGTTGGCGTCGCCCTGGTTATTTTTGCTCTGATGGTTTCTGGTCCGTTTTTTAATGCCCGGCAGGGGGAGAGGTCCTAAGGCTAGGTCCGCTGGAATTGAGTCAACTTGGCTTAAATAGTGATAAATACCTCTTTTTATTAAGGAAGCGGAACTCGAGCCCAGTTCAAGCCGACATATGACTCGACGCGCTGCTTTTTGTGATTGCCGCTATGGCAAGTCGCGGGCTAGTATGTCTGACAATTCAACTTGTGCTTTTCCAACATCACAAAGGAGCTATCTATGGGCTACCGCGTACCTTGGCTGCGCCGCACAGCCGCAGCAGTGGGCACAGCCGCACTGGTCTTGGGCGGGTCGATGCCTGCCGCATTCGCGCACGACTCCGTTATTGGCGGTTCGGTCAAAGACGGCGATCAACTCGATGAGTTCCCTAAGGAAATCACCCTTGAGTTTTCTGGCATCCCCAAAGAGGACTTCAACACCTTTGCCGTAACCAACGCCGATACCGGTGAGAAGCTCTTTAGCCAGGAACCGCAGCTCCATGAACGAGACCTCACAATTGAGACTCCTGAGGGGGTTAACCCTGGGCCGGGCAACTACCAGGTGGGTTTCCAAATCACGTCTTCGGATGGACACGCTACTCGCGGTGGTGTGGAATTTTCCGTTAAAGGTGACGGGGCCGAAAACCCCGAGGCTGGCGAGTCTGACGCGACAGACCAGGAAGCAACCGAGGGGCTGCCGATGTCGCTGAAAATCATTTTGGGCGTGGGCGGCGTTTTGGCAATTGCCGCAGTAGTTGCCCTATTTATTGGCAAGTCTCGTCGCATTGATTCGGAAGGTGAAAAATAATGTCCAAGATTTCTAGCATTGCCCTTGTGGGGTTAACTGTGGCCGGCCTTGCCCTGGCGGGTTGCTCCCCGCAGAACCAAAATGACTCCACCGAGTCGAAGGTTGATGCCACCTCCAGCGCTGCGGAGAAGTCCTCCCCCGCCGCAGCCGAGGACCTGACCTTCGAAGACGCGGTCGTGCGTGCCAACGAAGATAAAGACATGACTGCTATTTTTGGCACCTTGGTGAACCACACCGATAAGGACATCGCTATCACCGGTTTTTCCACCAGTCTTAATGCCAAGGTGAACCAGATCCATGAGACCGTCGATGGCAAGATGCAGGAAATGTCGAGCCCGTTGGTGGTCAAGGCCGGCGAGTCCCACGAACTTGCACCAGGCGGTGACCACTTCATGCTCATGGAAATGGGAAACCACATCGCTCCCGGCGAATCCCTTGACCTTAAGGTGAAGCTAGAAGGCGGCGAAGAGCTCGATCTGGGCGAGACCCAAACGCGTAGCATGCCTTCCGGGGATGAGGACTACGGCGATATGGAAGGCCACGATATGTCCCACATGGAGCACGGAGATATGTCCCACAATAAGGAAGGCCACGACCACTAACCATGTCTGGGTTCAGCAGAAGGGGATTTCTCACTGGCGCTGCGGTATCGACCAGCGCCTTCGCGTTGGCAGGCTGCAATAACCAGGGCTCTTCCCCGGATGCTGGGGCACAGGAACAGCCTGCGCTTGCCGACGCCCTCGTGGCTTTTGACGGCGAGCATCAGGCGGGCATTGCTACCGCAGAGCAGGCTCACCTGAATCTGGTGGGGTTTGACTTTAAAAGGGGCGTCGACAAGCGAGAGTTTGCCAACCTCATGAAGCTGTGGACCGAGGACGCCCGCGCGCTGTGTACGGGGGAGCCGCCGCTGGGCACCCTGGAACCGGAAATGGTGCAACAGCCCGCCAACTTGACCATCACCTGCGGTCTAGGCCAGAAGGTATTCTCCCTGCTCGGCGTGGAGAAACCACACTGGTTGGGAGATGTGCGTTCCTTTAAGCGTGATGAGCTGCAACGACAATGGGGACAAAGCGATATTGTCCTTCAGATTTGTTGCGATGACCCGTTGATGAATACTTATGCACTGCGCCACATGGTGCGAGCCGGTGAGCACTATGCCAGTGTGAAGTGGCTGCAGCAGGGATTTATTAATGCCTATGGCAGCCACGAAAAGGGCGCTACTGCGCGCAATATGTTCGGGCAAAAGGACGGCACCGTTAACCCGCGCAGCGAGGAAGATTTTGCAGCCCAAGTGTGGATCGATGAAGGGCCGAAGTGGGCGCAAGGGGGAACGGCCATGGTGGTGCGTCGCATTCGCATGAACGTGGATACGTGGGAGAAGCTGGATCGCTCCTCCCGTGAAAATGCGGTGGGCCGTAAGCTTGACACCGGCGCCCCGCTTACCGGTGAAGAAGAATTTGATGCTGCAGATTTCAATGCGGTAGATGACTACGGCTTGCCGGTGATTGATAAAAACTCGCACATGGCCGTGGCCGCGCCACCTGCTGATCATCCGGAGCAACGCATCCTACGCCGGCCGTATAACTATGAGCTGGCCCCCGATGGCAAGGATGGGCAGCTTTCCAATATCGGCCAGGTTTTCATCTGCTATCAGCAGGATCCCACCAAGCAATTCGAGCCTATCCAGGCCCGTTTGGATAAATCTGACCTGATGAATGAGTGGCTGACCCATATCGGCTCCGCTATGTATTTCTGCCCGCCGGGCACCCTCGACGCGGATGGGCGTGAATCTTGGTGGGCGAAATCGCTTTGCGAGTATGCAGGGTTGTAGAATAGCTATCCGTAAATTTAAATAGCGGACGCGGCCAGGTATGCCGCCGACGCACGAGCGCATAAAGGAGCGCGATTATGGCGGAACTCATTCCCGCAGTACCGGTCAATTACGATTCCTTCACCGTGCCCGCCGGCCAGGCCGTGGGCGCAGCAATGCGAGAGCTCAATCTTCCCAATAAGGGCCCTGAGGCTGTCGTAGTCGTTCGCGGTGAAGACGGCACTCTCTTTGATTTGTCGCACACCCCCGACACGGAATCCACCTTCACCCCGGTAGCCGCCTGCGAGGAAGACGGTCGCGCGGTAATCCGCCACTCCTGCGGCCACGTTATGGCGCAGGCCGTGCAGGCCGAATTCCCCGGCACCAAGCTGGGCATCGGCCCGGCCATTGAAAATGGCTTCTACTTCGATTTTCAAACCGCGGAGCCTTTCACCCCGGAAGATCTCAAGGCGATTGAAAAGCGCATGAAGAAGATCATTAAGGGAGGCCAGCGTTTTGAGCGCCACGTTTACGAATCCGCTGCAGAAGCGGAGCAGGCGCTTGCCGGAGAACCCTTCAAGCTCGAGCTGGTCCAGGACAAGGGCAACGTTGACCCTGACTCCGATGAGGCCGCCGAGGTTGGTTCCGGCGATCTGACCCACTATGACAACATCAACCCGCGCACCGGGGAAGTAGAGTGGTTCGACCTCTGCCGCGGACCGCACGTTCCAACCACCAAGTACATCCCGGCCCTCACGCTAACCCGCTCTTCTGCTGCATACTGGCGCGGAGACCAGTCTAAGGCTGGCCTGCAGCGCATTTACGGCACCGCTTTTGAGTCCAAGGAGGCCCTGGAGGCCTACCAGACCATGGTGGAAGAGGCTGAAAAGCGCGACCATCGCCGCTTGGGCCAAGAACTTGACCTCTTCTCCTTCCCAGATGAGATTGGGTCCGGTTTCCCGGTATTCCACCCGAATGGCGCTACCGTGCGCATGGAGATGGAAAACCACTCTCGCAACCGCCACGTCCAGGCCGGCTATTCTTTTGTCAACACCCCGCATATCACCAAGGGCGATCTTTTCAAGAAGTCGGGCCACCTGGACTTCTACGCTGATGGCATGTTCCCGCCAATGCAGCTCGATGGCGAGTATGACGAAGAGGGCAATACCGTCAAGGAGCCGCAGGACTACTACGCCAAGCCCATGAACTGCCCGATGCACAACCTGATTTTTGCATCCCGTGGCCGTTCCTACCGCGAGTTGCCGCTGCGCCTCTTTGAGTTCGGCACCGTCTACCGCTACGAAAAGTCGGGCGTGGTCCACGGTCTCACCCGTGCCCGCGGCTTTACCCAGGACGACGCGCACATTTACTGCACTGAAGAACAGCTGGAAGAAGAACTCACCAAGGTCCTGGACTTCATCATCTCCCTGCTGAAGGACTATGGCCTGTCTGATTTCTACCTGGAGCTTTCCACCAAGGATCCGAATAAGTTCGTCGGTTCCGACGAGATTTGGGAGCGCTCGACTTCCATCTTGCAGTCGGTCGCGGAAAAGTCTGGCTTGGAGCTGGTACCGGACCCAGCAGGCGCAGCTTTCTACGGTCCAAAGATTTCGGTCCAGGCCCGCGATGCCATTGGCCGTACCTGGCAGATGTCTACCGTGCAATTGGACTTCAACTTGCCCGAGCGCTTCGAGCTGGAATACACCGCTTCGGACGGAACAAAGAAGCGCCCGATCATGATTCACCGTGCGCTCTTTGGCTCCATTGAACGTTTCTTTGGTGTGCTGCTGGAGCACTACGCTGGCGCATTCCCAGCTTGGCTGGCTCCGCACCAGGTGGTGGGCATCCCGGTGGCCGATGAATTCTCCCCGCACCTTGAAGAAGTTGCCGCACAGCTGCGCCAGAAGGGAATCCGCGCCGATGTGGATACCTCCGATGACCGCATGCAGAAAAAGATTCGCAATCACACCACCGGAAAGGTCCCATTCATGCTGGTCGCCGGTGCTCGCGATGTGGAAGCCGGCGCCGTGTCCTTCCGCTTCCTAGATGGCACCCAGGTCAATGGTGTGCCGGTGAATGAGGCTGTGGAGCTCATCACTGCGTGGGTCGCAGAACGCAATAACGAGCAGCCGACTGAAGAGCTCATCAGTGCCCGACGCTAAAAAGACGCGCGAGACCAAAAGCTCCGCCGCTTTCGACAATGGAGCGGCGGAGGGGACCTTCGTTGACTCAGGCGCGGGCGAACCGGACCGTCTAGAGCGGCTGTGGGCACCTTATCGCATGGCTTATATAGCCAAGCGCTCTGAGGACCCCTTCGTTGCCGCCCCGCAGGGTAGCGACGAAGACGGGCTCATCATCGCCCGTGGCAAGAGTGTTTATGCATTGCTAAACCTCTTTCCGTACAACGCTGGACACCTCATGGTGGTGCCGTACCGTAAAGAATCTCAGCTTGAGAACCTAACGCAAGAGGAATCTCAAGAGCTGATGGAGTTTGCGCAAAAGGCTATCCGGGTACTCAAACGCGTCTCTCACCCCGAGGCCATTAACGTAGGTTTGAACTTGGGGCGCTCTTCAGGAGGCTCCGTGGGAGATCACCTGCACCTGCATGTGGTGCCAAGGTGGCCTGGGGATAGTAACTTTATGACTGTCCTCGATGGGACTAAGGTATTACCGCAGCTTCTGCAGGATACACGCCGCGTGCTGGCAGAAGGTTGGCGCGAGATGGAAGAGGAGGATTCGCGTGCTTAGCGTGCATGGGCGAAAGCCCGCCGCCGTGGTGGTGGAACCTATAGCGAAGGCCTTTTTAAAGCTGGGCCTGACCCCGAATGTGGTGACTATTGTGGGAACCATTGTCACCATTGCTATTTCGGTGATCCTCATTCCTACCGGTCACCTGTTTTCCGCTGCCGTATTATCCGGCCTCTTTGCCGCCTTTGACATGCTCGACGGCACCATGGCGCGTCTGACTGGCAAAGCCACCGCCTTTGGCGCGACCTTGGATGCTTCCTGCGATCGAATCACCGATGGTGCCTTGTTTAGCGCTATTGCGTGGTGGCTGATTTATTCCGCGGATTCTTCCCGCATTACGGTCATCGCTTGCTTTGTCACCTTGGTATGTTCTCAGGTCATTTCCTATATCAAGGCTAGGGGAGAGGCGTCTGGATTCAAGATGGTCGGCGGCCTCATCGAGCGCCCTGAGCGGCTTCTCTTGGGCTTGGGCGGCATTGGCCTTGAGGGCCTTGGCGTTCCGCATGCTATCGAGGTAGCGCTGTGGATCCTTGCCGTTGGCTCCATCTTTACCGTGTGCCAGCGCATGGTCATCGCTGCCCGCCAGGAGCAGCACTAGCTCGCTGAGCACCACCGAAAAACCAGGAGGTTTTAACACCATGTGGGATAAAGAAGACCTCTCCGCGGCGGGCTACCTCGCGGGGTGGAAGGTGGTGCGTCGGCTGCCTGAGCCCATTGCGCGCACGCTGTTTCGGTGGGGCGCAGATTTTGCCAGCAGCAATGGCCGCGGAATGGAAGGCTTGCGCCGCAACCTTGCCCGGGTGGTGGGGCCGGAAAACGTTACCCGCGCGCTGGTACGCGATTCCGTTCGCTCCTATATGCGCTATTGGATGGAGGCCTTCCGCCTGCCGGCTATGCACGGCGATGCCAGCCTGCACGAGCGCTTGCTCAGCGGCTTGGAAGGTCTCGAGCATTTTGATGCTTCCGCTCAATCCGGACGCGGCACTATTTTGGCCCTCCCACATTCGGGTAATTGGGATATGGCGGGTGTCTTCCTCGTGGGCCACTATGGCCAGTTCACCACTGTCGCAGAGCGCTTGAAGCCCGCAGTGCTTTTCGACGCCTTTGTGGACTACCGCGAAACCCTCGGTTTTGAGGTCCTTCCCCTCACCGGAGGCGAAGCCTCGCCTTTTGCTCGCCTCAAAGAAGTATTAGAAGCTGGCGGCGTGGTGTGCCTGCTGGCCGAGCGTGACCTGACTCGAAGTGGTGTGAGCGTAGATTTCATGGGGGAGGAGGCCAATATGGCCGCCGGACCCGCCCGCCTTGCGCTGGAGACTGGTGCCGCCCTCCATGTGGTGCACTCATGGTTTAAGGGAGAGGGCTGGGGCCTATCGGTGTCTCCGGAACTTGAGGTAACAAACGTACAAGAGACTACGCAACGCATGGCCGATGGCTTCGCTGCCAATATTCGCCGGCATCCGGAGGATTGGCATATGCTGCAGCCGCAGTGGAATGTCGATATTGAGAGGCGTCGGCAAGCGCGCGCCGCGCACAAGGCCCGTGATAGCCGCCACGCTGGTGCACGGCAGGAAGGCGAGAAATAATGCGGATCGGCATCGTGTGCCCCTACTCCTTTGATGAACCGGGCGGAGTTCAAGCCCATATCCTTGATCTAGCCACTGTATATATAGAGCAAGGGCACTATGTTCAAGTCATCGGCCCCGCTTCTGACTCCACGCCGCTGCCTGATTTTGTGGTCAAGGGAGGCCCGGCTTTTCCCATTGCTTATAACGGTTCGGTGGCCCGCCTGTCCGTCGGACCTCAGGTAACGCGCAAGGTCAAACGCTTTATCAAAGATGGCGACTTTGATGTTTTGCACATCCATGAGCCCAATTCCCCGAGCTTTTCCATGACCGCGCTGGCCGTAGCGCAGGGACCGTTGGTGGCCACGTATCACGCCTCCGCGTCGAGCTCGCTGGTCTTGACCCTTGCCAAGCCTTTCCTCGCGCCTTTTTTGGAAAAGATCCGCGGCGGTATCGCGGTTTCAGATATGGCGCGCCGCTGGCAGGTGGAGCAATTGGGCGGAGACCCAGTCCTCATTCCCAACGGCGTGGATACATCGGTATACGCGCAGGCACGGCGCCGCAGCCCAGCCAAGGCCCCCGGAGATCCTTTAGAAGTAGTCTTCTTAGGCAGGCTCGACGAGCCGCGCAAGGGGCTGGATATCCTGCTTCGTGCGCTCCGCCAGATAGACCACCCCCTCCGCGTTACCATCATGGGTGGCGGCCGTGCTCGCGAGGTAGAAGGCGTAGATTTTGTCGGCCGAGTCAGCGATGCCGAAAAGGCCGAGATCCTCGGCCGCGCCGATGTATACGTGGCCCCAAATACCGGGGGCGAAAGTTTCGGCATTGTGTTAGTAGAGGCCATGGCGGCCGGCGCGGCAGTAGTTGCTTCTGACCTTGAAGCCTTCCGCGCGGTGTGCAACGCCGATTCTGATGAGCCTGCCGGCGCACTCTTCCGCAATGAGGATAGTGAAGATCTGGTGCGCGTCTTAAGTGAGGTGCTTGATGATGCCGAGTACCGGGTTCGGCTGACACGCAATGGCGTCGAGCGTGCCAGCACGTATGACTGGGACCATGTGGCAGCAGCTGTTATGCAGGTCTATGAAACCGTCCAGGACGGAACCAAGGTGAGGGTGAAGCGCTAATGGCCATTGAAATTGCGCTAGTCCTCTTTCTGCTCATCATCGTGGGCTCCTGGGCGCTTTTTACCGCTCAGCGGCTCAATTCACTGCACATTCGCACCGATGCCTCGCTGGCACAGCTACAGGCGGCCCTAGACCGCAGGGCAGCGGTCACAGCGGCAGTAGCACCAGGGCTGGCGGCCCTGGCCCAAAGAGCCGAATCCACCGAACTCTACCAAGGCCACTTCGAACCGCGCACGCTGGCCGAGCGGGAGCTTTCTGCCGCCATTGTGCAAGAGTTTCCCGCAGAGCGCCGCCCCGCCGCGCTTGCCGACGCCGAAGGGCGAATCCAGCTCGCCCACCGCTTTTATAACGAAGCGGTCAGCGATACTCGCGCTTTGCGTCTGCGCCCTGCGGTGCGGCTTTTCCATCTGGGCGGCACCGCAAAGCTGCCGGAATACTTTGACTACATGCTGGCTGAGTAGCCTGCTGAGCGGTTTTATGACCGAAGCGAGTGCCGGCCGCCTCGGCGGCGTAAAACCGGCTGTGCCAGGGCGCTTGGCGCGTGTGGCTGGTGAATTCCTGGGCGTTCCAGTTTTCCAGCCAGCGCCACCTCGAGCGCAAACCATATAAGCCCAATGATGGCCATAACCACGATGAGAATATTGCGGGCCACCAAGAGATAAACGGGGAACATATTCTCGCCCACGTAATGCCAGATGTAGTCGTAGTTAAACGGATAGACCAAAGTACCCAGCGCAGCGGCGATAATGGCGCAGACCGCTAGCAGGCGCTGGACTACCCGCAAGGTAGTAAACCCTTGTGGAAGTCGCTGGCGGATCACCACTGCAAGCAGCGGGCCGAGCCAGACGATGTATTGCGGGGAGAAAACCTTATTGGTCGCGATAAGGAGCAAGACCATAACGCTAAAGAACGCCATGGTGGTGCGCGTAGTCCATCCGCCGGCACACAGCCGGTAGAGCGCCCATCCCACCGCAAACACCAGGATGATAATGATCGCTATGGTGCTCCACCTGATGGCGGTATCCACGCCGGGCCCGGAGATCTCAAAGCTCTTGGAAGCGGCGTAGCCCAAATCCCAGCGGCCGGGGTGGCGATGCGCTTGCAGCAACAGGAAGGTCGCCGGGATGGACTCCAACTGGAGACCGCGCACGCCCTGGTAGTTTAAAGGTGAAAGTAAGCGTTCGGTGCCACAGGTGGCAACCGTTATGGCGCAGACTGCAATGATGGTGCAGAAGAAGACGAGCAGGCGTTGCCAGGTCGCAGACCTATTGAAGCGGCCCACTAAGCCTGCGGCGAGCACTCCGGGCCAAAGCTTCATGGTGGTGGCAAAGCCCAGTAACGCCGAGGCAATAAGGGGATGGGTAGCCAGAAGGGCGGCTGCTCCGGCGACGGCTAGGGCGGGGAAAATATCGAGGCGCCACACAAAGGCATGGCCGGCCGCGGTGCCGAAGAAAACCCAGAACCAAGCGGCCCAAAAAGCGCGCGGTTGGGTGGGATGGTGGCGCAGCAGCAGGGCTAAAAACGCGGCGTCGACAAGCAGCGTCATGATGGTAAAGCCGATATAGAAAGCGGTGATATTTTCACCGGTGAGCCACCCCAAAAGCACCGTAGGCCACGTGCCTGCATGAGGGTACTCGGTCATTTGAGTTGGGTCGTCGCCGTAGATACCCGCAAAATAATATGCGACATCGCCCCTGGGACTGTGGTCAATCTTGAGTAGATATACAAGGCACAGGCGGGCGATAACCCACCCAATCCAAACTGCAGGAACAGAAGCGAGGCGTTTCACCCAAAAGACTTTATTCAAAGAGCGCTCACTTCGGTGGCGGACATAGTTTCTTCTAGAAAATTCTTCCACTTATGCCAAAAAATGGGGGAGAGATAATGAGAAAAGGAATCGGCGGCTCGACCTTTTAGTAGTGTGGACGACAATTGCTAGCGGTAGTGATTTAGGACATTGGGAGTGTGGAGATGGCGGCCATCCGCGAGATTTTGAACATAGAGGAAACGGGAGCGGACGATGTCTTTAGTGGCCCGGCGGTGGAGTCGCGGATTGAGCGTACTTTCGGCGGACATATTGCTGGCCAAGCAGTGGCTGCGGCCCAACGCACCGTTTCCGGGAAAGAGGTCCACTCCCTGCACGGCTATTTTGTGGGGCCTGGTGACGCGAGCCGGCCGATTGAGTTGCGGGTCGAGCGCATTCGGGACGGTAGATCCTTTGCCAACCGGCAGGTACGCGCCTACCAAGGGGGCACGCTACTTTTCTCTGCCATGGCGAGCTTCCACCGCAACGGGGACTGCGGACCGCAGCACCAAGATCCCATGCCGGAGGTACCTGGGCCCGAAGAAACAGCTCGTTCCGGTGGCGGTGCGCCTTACTCCACCCGCATCATCCTCAAAGAGTGGGAGGAATGGGATATCCGCTTGGTACCAGAGGAAGGCCGAGCCCCTGTGGCAGCGGAACGCACCGGTGCAGGATTTCGTCATATCTGGTTTCGCAATACCGGTGAGCTTCCGCAGGATCCGGCTTTCCACCGCGCCGCGCTGACCTACATGTCGGATATGACTCTCATCCGCTCCGCGCTCCTTCCGCATCAGGGAGAGAAAGTGCAGTTGGCCAGCCTCGACCATGCCATTTGGTTCCTGCGTCCTATTCGCGTGGATGAATGGCTCTTATATGAGCAAGTATCACCCTCAGCATTTCAAGGAACGGCAATTGCGCGCGGCAAGCTCTTTACGGAGGAGGGCGAATTGGTGGCGTTGGTCAATCAAGAGGGCCTCACGCGCTTCTTGGATGAAAAGCTGGGCAGCGGCTCCGCCCATGGCAATTGGCACAACGTGTAAATATGCCCCGCTTATAAGGGGGTCGCTTTCACGCATTCATGCAGCACACGTATAATTGCCACCAGTTTCAGCACCCGATTAGAAAGGGACTACATGTCAGGCCACTCGAAATGGGCAACTACCAAGCATAAGAAGGCTGCCAACGATGCAAAGCGTGGCAAGGAATTTGCCAAGCTGATCAAGAATATCGAAGTGGCGGCCCGCACCGGCGGTGGTGACCCAGCGGCTAACCCAACCCTTGATGACATGATCAAGAAGGCCAAGAAGGCCTCCGTCCCCAATGACAATATTGAGCGTGCTCGCAAGCGTGGATCCGGTGAGGAAGCCGGCGGCGCCGACTGGGAAACCATCATGTACGAAGGCTATGGCCCCAACGGCGTGGCCATGCTCATTGAGTGCCTTACGGATAACCGCAACCGTGCGGCGACCGACGTGCGTACCGCTATGTCTAAAAACGGCGGCAACTTGGGCGAATCCGGCTCCGTGGCCTATATGTTCACCCGTACCGGCTACGTCCTAATAGAAAAGGGCGAGCTGACGGAAGACGATGTTTTGATGGCCGTGCTAGAAGCTGGCGCGGAAGAGGTAAAGGACCAGGGCGAGAAGTTCGAAATCGTCTGCGCTCCGACGGATGTGCAGGCCGTTAAGGACGCGCTCAAGGAAGCCGATATTGAGGTCGATGACTCTGATAATGACTTCCGCGCTTCTGTTGAGGTGCCGCTTGATGCCAATGATGCCAAGAAGATTTTCCGCCTCATTGATGCTTTGGAAGACTCCGATGACGTGCAAAACGTCTACACCAACATGGACCTGTCCGATGAGGTACTAGCCGAGTTGAACGAGGGTTAATCACCTCTTCGCCGCAAGAGCGGCGGCTATGTAGCGCCGGGAGCGCTCCGCGAGAATTGCTCGCCGGAGGCGCTGCCGGCGCTTCGCTATGGTGGGGTGGACTACTACGTTTGTAGAACACCTGTGTGTAGTCCATAATGGGGGCAGTAGGCGGTGCGATAAGGCGCTGACATGACAATGGGGGAGAGATGAACCTAGAAGGAATGCGCGTAATGGGGATTGACCCAGGCTTGACGCGTTGCGGACTTTCCGTGGTTCAAGCTGGTCGCGGCCGAGCAATTCTCCCGGTTTCTGTAGGTGTGGTTCGTACCCCTAGCGATAAAGACTTAACGGAGCGCCTCCTGCGTCTTTCAGTGGCAGCGAAAGAATGGATGGATGACTATACGCCGGATGTGGTAGCGATCGAGCGAGTCTTCGAACGCGGCCAGGTCTCCACGGTCATGCAAACTGCCCACGTGGTAGGGGTGTTGGTGCTGGCTGCAGCTGAGCGCGATATTCCGGTGTATATGTACACCCCATCCGAGGTGAAAAAGGCAATCTCTGGAAATGGACGCGCCGATAAAAAGCAGATGACCGCTATGATCACCCGTATTCTGGGGTTGACGGAGCCGCCCAAGCCTGCCGACGCCGCCGATGCACTCGCCTTGGCGGTGTGTCATTGCTGGCGCGCCCCTGCCATTGCGCGGATGGACCAGAATGGTCTTGGGCTTGGAGCCAAGACAAGTGGCGTGCGCGGACAAGCTAAGAAGCGGTAGAGAAATTTACTGAGAGAAAAGGATAGGAAGCCAATGATTGCTGCACTGCGTGGAGAGGTAATCCATATTGGACTCGACCATGGGGTCATCGATTGTGCAGGCGTGGGATACAAGTTCTTGGCCACCCCAAAAACGCTGGGCACTTTGCGCCGCGGGGAAGCAGCTACGGTTCTCACCAACTTGGTGGTCAAGGAAGACTCCCTGACTCTTTATGGCTTTAGCGCTGATGAGGACCGCGAGATGTTCCAAGTTCTGCAATCCGTGTCGGGGCTCGGACCAAAGCTTGCTTTGGCGGCGCTTTCGGTCATGGGCGCAGGGGAGCTCGCAGCTGCAATTGGTGCGGAAGACGTGAAGGCGCTGCAATCTATCCCGGGCGTCGGTAAGCGTATGGCTCAGCGCTTGGCATTGGAGCTGAAAGATAAGGTGGCGGCCTTTGCGCCAAGCGAGCCCTCTACTGCAGGTGCCAGCGATACCGCCGTCGCGCCAGCCGGCGGGGCCGTGGTAGAAAGCGTGACGGAAGCGCTCATTGGTCTTGGGTTTACTGATAAGGGAGCGCGGCCTGTGGTGGAAGCGGCATACGCGGAGAACCCTGATGCCGATACGTCTTCCCTCTTGCGTGCGGCTCTAGCGCAGCTGGGCAAGAAAAAGTAACGGCAGGTAGGAAGGCTGAACAATCATGTCCGATATTGAGCGCACCGAATTTAACCTCCCCGACGGCGTCGACGCGGCGCATTCCTCGCAGCGCAATAGCGACGTCGAAGCGACCGCACACTCCGAGGAACATGATATTGAGCGGTCATTGCGCCCGAAGTCGCTAGATGAGTTTATAGGCCAGCCCAAGGTGCGCGAGCAGCTTTCCTTGGTGCTCAAAGGCGCTAAGAATCGTGGAGTTACGCCGGACCACGTTCTGCTCTCTGGCCCGCCTGGCCTGGGTAAGACCACCATGGCGATGATTATTTCCCAGGAGTTGGGGACCTCGCTGCGTATGACTTCGGGGCCTGCCTTAGAGCGCGCCGGCGATTTGGCCGCCATGCTTTCAAATCTGATGGAAGGCGACGTGCTTTTCATCGATGAGATCCACCGCATTGCCCGGCCAGCAGAAGAAATGCTGTATATGGCGATGGAAGATTTCCGTATTGACGTCATCGTAGGCAAGGGGCCTGGTGCTACCTCCATTCCGCTGGAAATCCCGCCTTTTACCCTGGTAGGGGCTACAACCCGCGCCGGCATGCTTACTGGCCCCCTGCGTGATCGATTCGGCTTTACTGCGCAAATGGAGTACTACGACACGGCTGACTTAACTCAGGTGATTAAGCGTGCGGCGCACATCTTAGACGTAGATATTGACCATGATGCAGCGGTAGAAATTGGTTCTCGTTCGCGTGGCACCCCGCGTATTGCTAACCGTCTGTTGCGCCGCGTTCGCGACTATGCCGAGGTCAACGGCTCGGGTCTGATTGATCTTAGTGCGGCCCAGGGGGCGCTCGAGGTCTTCGACGTGGATGAAATGGGCCTCGATCGCTTGGACCGGGCGGTACTCGATGCCTTAATTAAGGGGCACGGCGGCGGACCGGTCGGCGTGAGCACCCTTGCCATTGCGGTGGGCGAGGAGCCCTCGACGGTGGAGGAGGTGTGTGAGCCCTACCTGGTGCGTGCGGGAATGATTGCGCGGACAGGACGCGGCCGCGTAGCTACC
Source organism: Corynebacterium nasorum (assembly GCF_032821635.1). Classification (NCBI taxonomy): domain Bacteria; kingdom Bacillati; phylum Actinomycetota; class Actinomycetes; order Mycobacteriales; family Corynebacteriaceae; genus Corynebacterium; species Corynebacterium nasorum. The sequence goes on from NZ_JAVBIE010000003.1 coordinate 127,393, forward strand.
GCCGCCGCGTGGCGGCACTTGGGGCTAACTCCTCCTGAGGGGGCAGCCGGCCTGTTTTAATTCCAGGCGCCAGCCTGCTTGGTCAAGCACTCTGGGTTTTTGTGTTCACTTCCGTCTGGCACACTAGGGAGCTATGGAAATCATCATTCTCATCATTATTGGCATCCTGTTCGTCATCCCCTCCTTCATGGCCATGCGAAAGCAGCGCCAGCGCCAAAATGATATGCAGGCCCTACAAAACTCCCTCAAGCCGGGCGATTCCATCGTTACCGCGGGCGGTGTACACGGCGTGGTGCGTAACACCAGTGACAAGGATGTGGATCTAGAAATTGCCCCAGGAGTGGTGGTTACTTTTGACAAGATGGCCGTGATTCGCACCGAGCAGGAGGCCAATAAGCTCGAGCGCCCTGCGGCTGCTGGGGAAGCACAAGGCGATACGGAAGATAACCTGCCTGATGAGAATGTCCCTCCGTTCGGCGGCGAGGGGAAGAACTAACCCCGTCTTTCCTGAGAGTTATCTTAACGTTTGCTAGGTGGTGGGAACTTTGTGGAGCGTAGACCCCATCACACTTTGGGCCTTATCTGGCCCTCGTTAAGGAAAATTCCGTCTCATGACGTACGATTGTGCGTTGTTGACGTGCCTGCGCCATCCGGTCGGGCCGTATTTATTGTCTAAGCACCCTGTTATAAGCAGCACAGGAGATTATCGTTGTCCGCATCACCCCGTCGCGCTATGAAAAATAGCCAACGCCAATGGCCGAAGCGCGCTATCGCGTTATTCGTCCTCATTGTGGTTGTTATCTATGCGCTTATCTTTCTTACTGGTAGCCGTCAAAGCACGCCGAAGCTCGGCATTGACCTGCAGGGCGGTACTCGCGTAACGCTTGCTCCGCAAGGCGAGGAACCCACTCAGGACCAGCTCAAACAAGCACGCACCATCTTGGAACAGCGTGTCAATGGTATGGGCGTTTCTGGCTCTGAGGTTGTCATTAACGGCAATACCCTGGTTATTACCGTGCCAGGAGAGGACGCTTCCCAAGCACAGGCCGTAGGTAAGACCTCGCAGCTCTTCTTCCGCCCAGTGGCTAAGCCATCCATGCCGGATATGGGCAAGCTCAATAAGGAGCTAGAAGACATGGCCAACCGCTGGGTAAAGTATGGCGTGCTAAGCGCAGACGAAGCGAACAAGCAGATGGATCAAGGCGTCAAGGCCATCTCTGCGCAGGAAGCGCAGATGACCGGACAGAAGCCAAAGGAGAAGAAGGCTCCAAAGGTCAGCGCTAAGCCCCTGGATGAGCCAAGCAACTCCATTGAGCAGTCGAAGCGCCGTGATGAAATCACGGAGATGTTGCTCAAGGACCGCCAGTCCGAGGATCCGACGACCCAAGCCGCAGCTTCGATGCTGATGACCTGTCAGGGCGATACCGATCCGCTGGCTGGCGCGGACGATCCGGCTAAGCCATTTGTTACCTGTGATTATTCCAAGGGCAACCCGTACGTCCTCGAGCCCGCGCCACTTCTTAACGGCATCAAGGATGAAAATGGCACCCGCCTAACCGGCAATGAGATCAATACCAATGGTCCTATCGAAGGCGGTATGAACAACAAAACCGGCCAAATGGAGATCAACTTCTCTTTCAAGACCGGAGATGGACCAAACGGTTCCCAGACGTGGGCGGACCTCACCAAGGAACACCTCAACGACCAAGTCGCCATTACCCTTGACTCCGCAGTTATCTCTGCACCGGTGATCCAGGGCGCAACTCCAGTTGGGTCCGCAACCTCTATTACTGGTGATTTCAGCCAGGAGGAAGCACAGAACCTGGCCAATAACTTGAAGTATGGCGCACTGCCGCTGTCCTTCGCCGGTGAAAATGGCGAGCCGGGCGGTACCATTGAGTCCATTCCGCCGACACTGGGTAAGGCCGCCCTGCAGGCCGGCCTTATCGCGGGCCTAGTCGGCTTGGTACTCGTGATGGCTTATTCGCTGTATTACTTCCGCGCACTGGCCGGCGTCTCCCTCGTCTTCCTCATTTCTTCTGGCCTGTTGACCTATGGTGCTTTGGTGCTGCTGGGTCGTTGGATCGGCTACTCACTGGATCTCTCCGGTATTGCCGGTCTGGTCATCGGTGTGGGTGCAACGGCTGACTCCTTCGTGGTCTACTACGAACGCATCAAGGATGAGCTGCTAGAGGGACGCACTTTCCGCTCCGCTACGCAAAAGGCGTGGGAGCGTGCTCGTGCGACCATCGTGACCGGTAACGCGGTGACCCTCATCGGCTCCGTAGTGGTCTACTTCCTCGCCATCGGTGAGGTTAAGGGCTTCGCCTTTACCATGGGCCTGACCACGGTCTTCGACCTTGTCGTATCCTTCTTGGTTATGGCACCACTGATGCAGTTGGTGGGCCGCCGTCCAGCTGCAGCCAAGCCTTCGATGAACGGCCTTGGCGGTATCTACGCCTTGGTGGAAGAGCGTCGTGAACGCGGCTATTTCGGCTCGGGGCATCGCAAAGCAGGCTCCACTAAAACCTCCGCAACCAAGGAGGCAGCCACCACAGAAACGGCAGCACATACTGCCGCAGGAACCGCACGTCCCGTTGATGCTGCGGAAGATGAGGAGAAATAAGCATGGCTGTTTCGACTAAGCACAAGATTTCCCGAATGGACCGCCTCTACGAGGATGAGCGCGGTTATGACTTCATTGGCCGCACCAAGCTGTGGTACGGCATCACCGCCGCGCTGATCGTGGCGGCCGTGGCCGCAATCCTAATTCGCGGCTTCAGCCTCTCGATTGACTTCGAAGGCGGCACTACGCTGTCCATGCCGGCAGGGGACCTTAAGGAAGAAGAAGTAGGACGCGTCTTTGAAGATTCCAGCGGCGTAGAACCCGAGCAGGTACATATCGTAGGCTCCGGCAACTCCGAGACCTTGGAGATTGTCTCCGAACGCCTCAGCCAAGAAGAGGTGAATGCGGCTCGTACCGCTATCTACGAGGACTTTAAGCCGAAGGATGAAGAAGGTAAGGCCACCCCGGATGCCATCGGTTCGTCCACGGTATCTGAGTCTTGGGGTTCTGCCATTACCCAGCGCATGCTTATCGCCATGCTGGTCTTCTTGGTAGCTGCCACCGTTTATGTGGCCATTCGCTTGCAGAAGAACATGGCTTTTGCCGCTATCATCGCCCTGATTGCAGACGGCGTGATTATTGCCGGCATTTATGCGCTCTTCGGATTCCAGGTTTCCCCTGCTGTCATTATCGGTCTGCTTACCGTCCTGACCTTCTCCATGTATGACTCGGTCATCGTCTTTGACAAGATCAACGAGAACACGGAAGGCCTGGAGGGACAGCGCAAGAAGACCTTTGCTGAGCTGACGAACCTGGCGATTAACCAGACGGTCATGCGCTCGATTTCTACCTCGGTGATTTCTGCGCTGCCGATTATCGCGCTCTTCGTGGTGGCCGTGTGGCTCATGGGCATTGGTACCCTGCGCGATTTGGCACTCATCCAGCTCATCGGTGTGGTTGAGGGTATTTTCTCCTCCATCTTCTTCGCTACGCCATTGGTTGTCACCTTCGCCAATATGTCCAAGAAGACTAAGCGCCACAATAAGCGAGTAGCGGACTACCGTGCTGGTAAGGATGAGAAGGGTGCTGCAGAAGATGACGCACCCGCAGCGGGGCGCACCGTGGTTTCGCCAGTAAGTGCTCAGTCCACCCCGGCTGGCAATGAGGCCGAATCGGCGGAGTCCACCGGACACCCTGGCGCAACGTGGCGGCCAGGCAGGTAACTTCCGGTAGTAAAATTCAGGCGGATCGCTAGCTGAAGTGAGGGCACATAACCATGCTTAAGGAAAAGAGCAGTTCTGGAGGACGTCATAGGGGGAGGCGGGCCCTTGCTTCATGCGTATCCGCACTCGCCCTGGCTGCATCTGCCTGCGGCGGGCAGGGTGGCGAGGATGAGTCTTCGGCTGCGCCCCAGGAACCAGAATCCTATGGATACTTTGGGTACCAGGTAAATTCCCGTCTGGCCACTACCAACGCAGGCACCTCCTTTGGTTCTGCCAGCTCCGCCGGACTGTTGTCCACGCGCCTATATCCTGGCCTTTTCGTACCTGGTCCCGCGGGCGAATTGATCCCCAATGCAGACCTAGTAGAAACGGAAGAGCTCCCGCCCGCTGAGGGCAGCGACCAGCGCAGCGTCCAGCTGACCTTGGCCGAGGATGCCGTCTTTTCCGATGGCACTCCCGTGACCTGTGATGATTACTATTTGACTTACGTTGCCGGCACCCATCCGGCTGAATTCGCCTCCCATATGCCGCTGATGAATGACATTGCGAATTTCAGCTGCGAACCCCACAGCAAATCGTTTACGTTGACCTTTAATAAGGATCAGGGGCAGCGCTGGCGCCATATGTTTGGCGCCGGAACGGTCATGCCCGCCCATGCGCTGGCAGAAAAGGCTGGGTTGAGCCTTGAGGAGCTTAATGCGGCGCTGGCAGCCGAAGATATGCAGGCGCTAGATCCAGTTGCTCAGGCATGGCGGTATGGCTTTTCCGTGGCAAAGGATCAACTCGATCCAAAACTGCAAGTGTCTTTTGGCCCCTATGTCATCGACAAGATAGGCGATGAGGGCGAGGTTATCCTCAAAGCGAACGAAAAATACTTTGGGGATGCGCCAGCCGAGGACCACGTTGTGGTGTGGCCAGCGGATGCTGACGCGCACAAGCTGGTAGATAAGGGGGCACTGCGCGTGGTCGACGCCGCCAATGCAACCCCTGACTGGCTTGACCGGAATCAAAGTGAGTCAGGGGAGGACTCCTATGAAGCTACCCCAATGGTAGGCGAGCTAACGGATACGCTGACGCTGTCTGAGGCTGGGGTATTCGCCGAGCCGTGGGCGCGCGAGAGCTTCGCTGCGTGCGTCGATCAGCAGGCGGTGGCTCAGGCAAGCTCCGCGGCCTCTGGCGTAGAGGTGCCACCGGCTTATGTGCGCACCGTTTCCGTCACCAACCCGGTTGCCGGCGGCCTCGACAAAGTGGGCAAGGAGCACCAGGGTACCGATCTGGCGCAGGCGGGGAATCTGAATGGAACGACCATCAAGGTCGGCTACTTAGGACCGGATAAGCGTTACGCAGCTATGGTGGAACAGCTCCGTGCATCCTGTGAGCCGGCCGGAATCACCATCGAGGATGCGTCTGCGGAGTTTATGTCTCAGCACTACCTGGAAATGGATCCAGAAACCTGGGCACCTACCGTCGACGCTTTCCTTGGACCGGTAGATCCTCAGACGGAGTACTCCGCGGTCGAAGCTAGTATGAAAAACTCTGCGGAGCTTAAGAAGACAGAAGAAGCTTTGTGGAAGGATATTCCGTCCATTCCGCTCTCCGCGCAGCCGCGTGTCTTCCTCGTCCGCCGCGACGTGGAAGGTGTCCTGCCGTACACTGGCGTCTCGGGCATCGGTTGGAATATGGATCGCTGGCGTAGCACCGCTCCAACCGAAAAGAAGTAGGACCCGCAACAGCGGCCGTTAACGACCTCTCGCAATTATTTCTCAAGGAAGATTATGAGTTCGCACTACGAATCAGCAGCACAGGCTCTCAAGGATAAGGTTCGCCTCGTTCAAGACTTCCCAGAGGAGGGTATCCTCTTCGAAGATCTCACCCCAGTTTTGGCAGACCCAGAGGCTTTTCGCACCGTCGTAGACGGCTTAGCGGCCGCCTGCGAGGAACTGGGCGCGGAAATGATCGGTGGCCTAGATGCCCGTGGCTTCCTCCTCGGCTCGGCCGTGGCCTACAAGATGGGCCTGGGTATCCTAGCCATCCGCAAGAAGGGCAAGCTTCCTCCTCCGGTATACACCGAGGAATACGAGCTGGAATACGGCTCGGCGGCGCTGGAGATTCCGGCCAGCGGCGTCGACATCAAGGGCAAGCGCGTAGTGCTTGTCGACGACGTCCTAGCCACCGGTGGCACCCTCCATGGTGCGAAACTTCTGCTCGAGTCTGCGGGTGCCGAGGTTGCCGGCAACGTCGTTGTGCTGGAAGTCAAAGGCCTCAATGGGCGTGAGCGTTTATCCGGCCCGCCGCTCATTGTGCTAAATGCCACAGACTAAGATGAAGTGTCTAAGCTAGATCCCACGATCTAGACGAATATGAGGCCAATATGGCCCGTGGCACTGTGAAGGGCGGTAGAAATGGCCATGGATAAACCCGTAAAGCGCCAGACCGGCGGCGGTATGCGTAGCATGTCGGCTCGCCTTGCCCGTTCGCTCACAGGCGGCCGAGTCAGGGTGAATCCGGTGCTGGACCCGCTGATGTCCATCCACCGCAAGTTTCACCCTAAGGCCGACTCAGACCTGCTCAATCGTGCTTATAACACCGCCGAGCGTCTGCATGAAGGGGTTTTCCGCAAATCTGGAGAACCTTATATCACCCACCCACTTGCCGTTGCTACGATCGCTGCGGAAATTGGTATGGACACCACCACCATCGTGGCAGCGCTCTTGCACGATACGGTGGAGGATACGGACTACTCCTTAGACGACCTCACCAGGGATTTCGGCCCCGAGGTGGCCCGGCTGGTTGACGGTGTGACGAAGTTGGATAAGGTGGCGCTGGGCTCGGCCGCAGAGGCGGAAACCATCCGCAAGATGATCGTAGCCATGGCCACTGACCCGCGCGTCTTGGTCATTAAGGTCAGCGACCGCCTGCACAATATGCGTACGATGCGGTTCCTCCCGCCCGAAAAGCAGGCCAAAAAGGCGCGCCAAACCCTCGAGGTTATCGCTCCATTAGCTCACCGCTTAGGCATGGCCAGTGTGAAGTGGGAGCTGGAGGACCTATCCTTTGCCATCCTGTACCCCAAAAAGTACGACGAGATTGTGCGCATGGTGGCAGACCGCGCCCCCTCGCGTGACCGCGCGCTCAAAGAGATCATTAGCCAAGTTAGTGCGGCATTGAAGGAAAACGGCATTGAAGCTGAGGTTATGGGCCGGCCAAAGCACTACTGGTCCATCTACCAAAAGATGATCGTACGTGGCCGCGACTTTGCAGAGATTTTTGACCTAGTGGGTATCCGCATCCTAGTAGAGGATGTCAATAGCTGTTATGCCGCAATTGGCGTGGTTCACTCGATCTACCAAGCTCTGCCCGGGCGCTTTAAGGACTATATTTCTTCGCCGCGATTCGGCGTCTATCAATCGCTGCACACCACAGTGCTAGGCGATGGTGGTGCCACGCTGGAGGTCCAGGTACGCACCCACGAGATGCACTACAATGCCGAATTCGGCGTGGCCGCTCACTGGCGCTACAAGGAAACCAAGGGCAAAAACTCGGGCCACCAAGAAGAAGTGGACCAGATGGCGTGGATGCGCCAACTTCTGGACTGGCAGAAGGAAGCAGCTGACCCTAATGAGTTCCTAGACTCCTTGCGCTATGACCTTACCGCTAAGCAAATCTTTGCCTTTACCCCTAAGGGTGACGTAGTAAATCTGCCCGCAGGTTCTACTCCGGTGGACTTTGCCTATGCAGTACATACCGAAGTGGGGCATAGGTGTATCGGTGCCAAGGTCAATGGCAAGCTGGTAGCACTGGAATCGAAGCTAAAATCCGGTGACAAGGTTGAGATCTTTACTTCTAAAGACCCTAACGCAGGCCCGTCCCGTGATTGGCAGGACTTTCTGGTATCTGCACGCGCTAAGACCAAGGTACGGCAGTGGTTTGCCAAAGAGCGCCGCGAAGAACATTTGGAGGCAGGGCGAGATGCCCTAGCCACTGAGGTCCAGCGAGGCGGCCTGCCGATGCACCGCCTGTTTACCGCCAGATCTATGAAGCAGGTGGCGGAGCAGCTGCACCACGCTGATGTCGATTCGCTGTATACCGCCATCGGCGCGGGCCAAGTATCTGCGCAACATGTTGCCAATCAATTGGTTGCCATGTTTGGGGACCAGGACGATGCAATTGACACTTTGGCCTCGCGCACGCCGCTGTCTGAGATTGAAAATTCCCGTGCCCAGCACACCGAGGACTCCGCATCGGGCACCGGCATCTTGGTGGAGGGCAGCCCTGATGTAATGGCCAAGCTCGCCAAATGCTGCCAGCCTGTACCAGGCGATACCATCTTTGGTTTCGTAACCCGAGGCGGCGGAGTATCAGTGCACCGAGCCGACTGCACCAACGCGGAAAAGCTCAAAGCAGAACCCGAGCGCATGCTAGAGGTGGCCTGGTCTTCTGGGACCTCCGCTACCGGTGCTTTCTCTGCGACGTTGCAATTGGAAGCCCTTGACCGGCAAGGCCTTCTTTCAGAGCTCACCCGCGTTATGAGTGATGAGAACATCAACGTTTTGACTATGAACTCCAACCGGGGAGATGACCACATTGCGACGGTTAGGTTTACGTTCTCGGTGTCAGACACCAAGCAGCTGGGCACGTTAATGACGACCTTGCGCAATACGGAAGGCGTCTTCGACGTTTACCGAGTAACTGCTTAGCGCGCTTTCTCCTTACCCTCAAGGAGGGGCGGGGCAAGCAACGCGAAGGCTTCGGGCTGGTTACCAGTGTATGAATTTTCGGCTTCTGCCAGGTAAATCCCCAGCAAGCGAGCTTAGTTTCTCCTGCCAAGTTGTTAGTAAAGCGATATAAATTATCCTGTTGCTTTCTACAATCTAGGAGTATTTCAATGCAGTTTCGCCGCATCGGCCAACTTGTGGCCGCCACTACCGTATCCGCTGTAGCTCTCTCCGGCGCGCAGGCGGTCGCACAAGAAAACAAGACCACCATCTCTGTCACCAATATCACCGATATTCACGGTCACTTGGAGGACAAGATCGGCGACCCAGCAAAGGCCGGCGATGAAATTGGCGTGGCTCGTTTGCAGTCCCTAATCAAGCAGGTGAATGAAGGTCAGGAATTCAACCTGACTTCTTCGGGCGATAACGTAGGCGGCTCTGCCTTTGTATCTGCAATTTCTGATGACAAGTACACCCTTGAGGCTCTCAATCAGATGGGCATGAAGGTATCCGCAGTGGGCAACCACGAGTTTGATAAGGGCACCGAGGATCTAACCGAGCGCATTCAGCCGAACTCCACGTATCCCATCTTGGGTGCCAACGTGCTGAAAGACGGCAAGCCCTTGCTTAAGCCTTCTCACGTTGAAGACGTGGACGGCGTCAAGGTGGGCTATGTCGGAACCGTGACGGAAAATACCAAGTACAAGGTATCTGCGGCCAAGATCCCGGGCGTTACCTTCACGGATCCAGTAAAGGCAACCAATGAAGAGGCCGCCCGGCTAAAGGAGTCCGGCGAAGCGGACGTTGTTGTCGCCCTTTTCCACGAGGATGCCCAAGAATATGCCGAGGGCTTCAGTAAAGACGTAGACGTGCTTTTCGGCGGCGATACTCACCAGCGCACCAAGGGCGAAGTCCCGCGCGAAGGTGCACTCCCGTTGCAATGGGCGCAGGGGCATGAGTATGGCAAGTTGCTTAACGACGTCGACATTACCTTTGACAAGTCCGCCAAGAAGGTAACCGACATCAAACTCAGCCAGTACGATGCTACCGACGCTACCGCTGTCGAGCCGGACGCTGGCATTGCAGCTGTGGTGGAAAAGGCACAAAAGGAAGCCGAGGTAGAAGGCTCCAAGACTGCAGGAAACGTCAAGCAGGACCTGTTCCGTGGCTCTGACAAAGGCGCAGAGGCAGGCTCCAACCGTGGCGTAGAATCCACCCTCAATAACTTCATCGCAGATGGCCAACGCTATGCCATGAGCAAGCAGGTAGGTAAGGATATCGAGATCGGTGTCATGAACGCCGGTGGTGTGCGTGCTGACCTGAAGGGTGGCGACGTTACCTACAAGGACATCTTTGAGGTGCAGCCGTTTGGTAACTCCGTGATTACCGCAAAGATTTCCGGCGAGGAGTTCATCAATGCTTTGGAAAACCAGTGGCAGGAAGGCAGCCGTCCGCGCTTGGCCATGGGGCTTTCCAATAATGTGCAGGTGGTCTACGACCAGAAGGCCAATAAGGGTGAGCGGGTAAAGTCCGTGACCATCAACGGCGAACAGATTGACCCGAAGAAGGATTATTCCATCGCGTTGTCGTCCTTCCTTGCTTCTAGTGACGAAGAAGCCGGCGGCGATGGCTATTTCAACGCTGGTTCCATCAAGGACAAAAACGATGTGGGCTACATGGACACTCAGGCCATGATTGACTACATCAAGTCGGGTGAATCTGAGGTCCGCACCGGACAAGGTCAAATCGGTGCCCACGTTGAAGGTGAGGTGAAGCCGGGTAAGGAAATTACCGTCAATCTGTCTAGCCTTAATTACTCCACCGAGGGTGAGCCGATTGCCAAGAAGGCAACCGTGAAGTTGGGTGACGCTGAGCAGACCGTCGACATCGACAACGCTGCCCAGGAAGGCGATGCGCAATTTGGCGAGCGCGGACGTGCAACGGTAAAGCTCACCGTTCCAGAAAACCTCAGCGGCAAGCAAAACCTCGAAATCACCACCGATGCCGGCACGAAGGCAACTCTGCCTATCGAGGTAAGCGGCGAGGGCTCCCAGGAGCCGGGTGCTAAGCCCGAGCCGAAGGATTCCTCCTTGTCCTCTAACGGTTCTTCCATGGGCAGCGCAGTATTTGCCATTGTTGCGGCGCTGGTAGCTGGTGTTGCGGTTGTGGGTATGAACCCGCAGATTCTTCCTGCCCCAGCGCGCAAGATGATTGAGGACCTGCGCAAGCAATTCCACCTCTAAGCCATCACGGCGCTAGGCGGAGCGGTTCTTCCTGAACGGGGGAGTATCGCTCCGCCTTTTCTGTATGCCGTGCAGCAGCCAGGTAACCTAATCAACCGTGGATACTCTAGACCTCTTCCTGCGCGAACTTACCTATCAACTAGGCATTGAATGGCACCGTATCCCCGTTGTCGTGTTGGCCACTTTGGGCATTTATCTATCCTTCATGATCCTAGTGAAGATATTTGGCTCCCGGGTCCTTACTTCCATGACGGCCTCAGATGCCATCATCATCATTATGTTCGGCGCGGTTGCAGGCCGTGTCATTGTGGGTAATCCACCGACCCTGGCCGCCGGCGTAATCGGCTTGACTACTCTGATGGCTCTAGAGGCCGCGTTCGGTACTATCCGCAAAGTGGTGAAGTGGACTCGCTTTCTTGACCGGCGCCCAGTTCTCCTAGTATTTCGCGGGAAAATGGTTGAGGATAACTTGACCCTGGCGCATATTACTAAGTCAGATATCTATTCTGCTGCCCGCAAGGCAGGCATTAGCCGCATGCAGGACGTACAGATTATGATCCTGGAGCCCACGGGTCATATCTCTGTCATCAGGGTCGGTCAAACGATCGATCCAGAGCTTTTCAAAGACCTCGTAGGGTCCGAGTACATTGAAGACGCCAAAGAGTCCTAGATGCATCCCTAAGCCTGGAAAGCTCAAGCGTCGGTCAGTTCTTCCGATTGCTCAAAAGCCTATGAAAAAGCCGCTGCATTCCCTTTTGGAATGCAGCGGCTTAAGAATCGCTATGAAGCGGTGACCTTACTTGTTGCCGAAAGGCAGGTCGAGGTACTTATTTGCGAAGGCGAACAGGGTGCCCAGAGCGCCGATGACGGCGGTAACAACGCCGATCCAAGCCTTGATGTCTTCTGCCTTCTCCTTGGAAGTGCGGGTGTCTTCCTTCTTCTTGGAGTCGTCAGCGTTGGAGTTGGACTCGCCGTCCTTTTCAGAAGCGTAGTTGTTGCCGTCGGAGGACATACCTTCGAAAGTGTTGGTGATGCGGGAGGACAGTTCGTTGGTGGTGTCCTCAGCGTTTGCAACGGTGGTGCCTGCGAAAGCGACGGACAGAGCGGTTGCGCCGGCAACGAGTGCCTTGCGGGAGAAAAGCTTCATGTTTGATTCCTAACAAGCTTGGTGCGTTCAAAGACGTTTCAAATACTAGACAGGCTGACAGGCTTCCGCAACAGTATTGGCAGGTCTCTGTTTACTCGCTGAAATATCTGAAAGTCTGCTGTGTGCTGCAAGTTTACTCTTGTGGCTAGTGTGAACTAGGGGAATTTTAGAGGCTTAGTGTTTCTGCAGCTAAGGGCTCATATTCAGGCTCAGGTTAAATTAAGGAAAGTAAAAGCCCCGGCGCGTCCGTACGTTGTGAAAGTGACGAATGCGCGGGGCTTAACCCTTGCCCCCGTTAGGGGGTGTGCGGTGGTGGCAGGGGGAGGCGTCGCCAAGCAGGGCTTTTAAAGCGCCTAGGCCTTGACGGTTGCCTTCTTGATCTTGACTTCCTTTGCTGGCTTGCCGTCTGGCTGGCCGCCTTCGACACCGTTCTTGGCAATCTTGTCCATCGTCTTCATACCTTCATCGGTAATGGTGGCGAAGTAGGTGTAGTTCGGGGTCAACTCGGAATCGTCATAGTTGAGGAAGAACTGAGAACCATTGGTGTCTGGACCGCTATTTGCCATGGCGACGGAGCCGCGCGGGTAGATAACGGGGTTCTGGGCATCCTTCTCATCCACCTCGTCGGTGGGGTACTCATCAGCGAAGCTGAAGCCAGGGCCGCCGGAACCGGAACCGGTCGGATCGCCACACTGCAAGACGTTGAGACCACCCGAGGTCATACGGTGGCAAACGGTGTTGTCGTAGTAGCCAGACTTTGCCAACTCAGAAATTGCGTTGGTGGCACACGGCGCCTTGGCACGATCCATCTCCATCTCAATGGTGCCCTGAGAAGTCTCAAAGGAAACGGTAACGGTGCCCTTGGTGGAAATATCCTTTCCATTCGGCTTAGTCGCACCATTGGAATCTTGACCGGTGTCCTCGTACTTACAGGTCACGGTATCCGGCAGAGCCTTTGCACGCTTATCTGCAACGGGCTGTGCCTGTGGGGTTTGCTGCGAGGTCTCAGCTGCGGAGGACTCCTCAGCCTGTACCTTCTCATCGTCGCCTTCGCGGGTCGACAAGTAGTAAATACCGCCTACCAGGGCGAGGATTACTACGAGGGACGCGAAGACAACGCCCAGCGGGCGTGTCTTTTGCTTGCGTTCGCGGGATTTTAGCTCGCGCTCGAGCTTGCTCAGCGCCTCTTCGCCGCGCTTTTTATTATTTGGCACCGGGAGTCAACCTTTCTAGCGATTTTCGGTGGCATGATTCAACCTGACCGAGTTTAGCGGTTCCATACTTCGAAGAAAGCGTGGGCACGTAAATCGGGCTAGTCAATGGCTATTGAGCCAAGTCATAAGTACTCTGGTTTCTATGGTTGAACCAGATTTTATCGACCCGCCAACACCCACCGTTGGTGAACTTCCCGCAGTGGGAGACCCGCTGCCCGAATTCGAACTCATCGGTACGGACCTGAGTCAGATTAACAATGAGACTTTCGCGGGCACGCGCCTTATTATCTCCATCTTTCCCTCTATCGAAACCCCTTCCTGCCAGGAGCAACTGCGCCGTTTCCATGAGCAGGTTGCGCAGCTAGATAACACTAAGCTTCTTTGCGTTTCTCGTGACTTGCCTTTTACCCTCAAGCGTTTTTGCGCTGCGGAAGGCATTGCTGATGTCATCGCCGCCTCCGCATTTCGATCGGATTTTGGAGAGAAGTTCGGCGTGACCGTACGCGATTCCGTATTGGAAGGCCTCCTTGCCCGCTCCGTGGTCGTGGCCGATGAAAATCACCGGGTGATGCACACACAAATGGTTCCAGGTGTTGTCACCCAGCTTGACTACGAGAAGGTGTGGGATGTTTTGAGCTAGGCCTCACGGCGTTGCTGGTCGAGGTTCATCTACGAAGACGGGGCCGGACGGCTCTTTATTATCTGGGCAGCTAGGGTGGTGGGTATGGAAATTTTCGGTTTTACTGCCGGTCCCTTTCAGACCAATACCTATGTGATTGCGGAGGGCCGTCGCGCCTTTATCGTCGATCCCGGCATGGATGCGATGGAAAAAGTCCTAGAGCATGACTTGGACTATGAGGCTATCGTGCTTACCCACGGCCACATTGACCACACCCGCGACGCCGGATCCCTTGCCGAAAAGCTCGATATCCCTGTTTATATCCACCCCGCTGACAAGTTTATGCTCGCCAGCGGCGAAGGTGTTTCGCCCCAGGCACAGGAGCTTTTCGACGCCGCCCATATGACCCCCATCAACGACGTGCGCGAGCTACAAGACGGAGCAACCCTAGAACTCCTCGGCCACACCTTCAGCTTGAAGCACGCACCCGGGCATTCTCCGGGATGCACCATGATCGTCGCTGAGGACTTTGCCTTAACTGGTGATGTGCTCTTTGCCGGTGCCATTGGTCGCACCGACCTACCTCACTCGGATCCCAAAGCCATGCAGAAGTCCCTCGCGGGACCAGTATGGAGTTTGGCGGATAACCTCGACATTCTGCCCGGCCATGGTCCCACCACAACCATGCGTAAGGAGAGGGCGACCAATCCCTTCTTCGCTACATTGAGGGAGGTACTGTAATACCCGTGAGTAATAAAAAGCAGTTTCAGGCCCTGTCCGCTCCTAAAGGTGTCCCAGACTATTTCCCACCGCAGTCGGCCGCATTCTATAAGGTGCGCCAGACCATGGTGGAGCAGGCACATCTCTCCGGCTTCCAGCACATTGAGCTGCCCATTTTTGAAGACACCGCACTCTTTGCTCGTGGCGTAGGCGAGTCCACCGACGTGGTATCTAAAGAGATGTACACCTTCGCCGATCGCGGTGACCGCTCCGTTACTTTGCGCCCAGAGGGCACCGCCGGCGTGATGCGTTCTGTCATCGAGCACAACTTGGACCGTCGCCAACTGCCCGTGAAGCTTAACTATTTTGGTCCGTTCTTCCGCTACGAACGCCCGCAAGCCGGCCGCTACCGCCAGCTCCAGCAGGTGGGCGTGGAGGCAATTGGTGTCGACGATCCCGCGCTAGACGCCGAGGTCATTGCTTTGGCAGACCGTTCCTTCCGCGCGCTGGGGCTCAGCGGCTTCCGCCTCGAGCTCACCAGCTTAGGCGATCGCAATTGCCGCCCGGCTTACCGGGAGAAGCTGCAGGAGTTCCTCTTTAAGCTCGATTTGGATGAAGAGACCCGCCACCGTGCTGAGATCAATCCTCTGCGTGTGCTGGATGATAAGCGTCCGGAGGTCCAAGAGCAGCTTGTCGATGCCCCCTTGATGCTCGACCACCTTAATGCGGAATGCCGCGAGCATTTCGAGACCGTAACCGGCATGTTGGATGATATGGGCGTAGCTTATGAGATTAATCCGCGCATGGTGCGCGGACTGGATTACTACACTAAGACCTGCTTCGAGTTCGTCCACGACGGCCTTGGTGCGCAGTCAGGTATCGGTGGCGGTGGACGCTACGACGGACTGATGGCCCAGCTAGGAGGCCAAGACCTATCCGGCATCGGCTATGGCTTGGGCGTCGACCGCGCCCTGCTGGCTCTTGAAGCCGAGGGCATCACCCTAGAAGGCGTAGATTCTCGCGTGGACGTCTTTGGCGTGGCGCTGGGTGCCTCTGCAAAGCGCACCATGACCACTCTTATCAATGATCTCCGCAAAGCCGGCATTTCCGCGGATATGTCTTTTGGAGACCGTGGCCTCAAGGGCGCGATGAAGGGTGCGGACCGCGCAGGTGCGCGCTTCGCTCTGGTACTGGGCGAGCAGGAGCTAGAAAACGGCACCGTTGCGCTCAAGGACCTAGCCGCGCACGAGCAGCACGACGTCAATGTCTCTGACCTAGTTTCCGTCCTTACACGCGAAATGCACGGCGAGGCTTAAGTTTCTGTAGCTGGTGGGCATCGCGCTTAGGCGCGGTGCCCTCTTTTAATGCCCGCCAGGTAAAGATCAATAATCTTTTCTTGCAGGTCGGGTTGGTAGGCCTCAACATCGACCTCGCGGGGCCGCGCCAGACTCAGGAGTCCCACAATGAATTCGAGGTGGGTGACTCCGGGTCCGATCTCGCCGTGCTGTTGCCCAAGCTCAATAAACCTGCGCCCATTGCTCTCCAAGAGATCACGCTGAGCGGTTAGCTCGGGGCTCAGAGAATCCAAATCCTGGGGGATGAAGGCAGGGATAAGGGTATTAAGCTCCATGGTAAGGATATGGGTGGCATAGGCGCGGACATAATCATTGCCGGAATGCTTAGGATCCTCAAAGTCAGCGATGAGACGCTGTTGGAACCTCGCAAAGGCATCGCCCATATATTCTGCGCAAGCGCGGATAAGGCTCGCGCGGTTAGGGAAGTTGCGATAGACGGTGGCTACACTCACCCCGGCCTGTGCGGCTACCTTATCCAAAGCGACATTATCGCCGTGGGATCGGAATAACTGACACGCCGCGGCAATAATAGCTGTGCGGCGGTGAAGGGCATCTGCGCGCATGGAGTCTGTTTTAGCACTCCACCTGGGACACACTAAAGCCCATGGTCTTAGCCAATCCGCCCAGGGAGGTTTCCTTGTATTTGGAGAGCATATCGCGGCCGGTCTCTGCCATAGTTTGCACTGCATTATCCAAGGTCACATGATGAGTGCCTTCGCCCATCTTGGCCATGCGTGCGGCATTGATGGATTTAACCGCACCGATCGCATTGCGTTCGATGCACGGAATCTGCACCAATCCGCCAACTGGGTCGCAGGTCAGGCCCAAGTTATGCTCCAATGCGATCTCCGCGGCATTTTCTACCTGCGCCGGAGTAGCGCCGAGCAGCTCTGCCATACCCGCAGCGGCCATAGCGGAGGCGGAACCTACCTCGCCTTGGCAGCCCACCTCAGCTCCCGAGATGGACGCATTTTCTTTGATGATCATGCCGATAGCACCGGCGGTCAATAGGTAGCGCCGGGCGGTAGAACGGGTGAAGTCTGCGCGGAAATCGCGCGCGTAATGCAGTACCGCTGGAATGATGCCGCACGCACCATTGGTCGGTGCGGTAATGACGCGGCCACCGGCCGCGTTTTGCTCATTGACTGCGAGGGCATAGAGGTTAACCCACTCCATGGCGGAGAAACCGCAGCTGGTGTCATCCTGATTTTCCAGCAACTGGGCGTACATCTTTGGGGCGCGACGCGGCACACGCAACCCTCCCGGTAGTAGGCCCTTGGTGGAAATACCTTCGGTCACACACTCCCGCATGATGTCCCAGACCAGATCAAGGTGCCGCAAAACGAATTCGGCGCCGCCCTCGTCACGGTGCAAGGCTTCTTCGTTGGCTAGCACAATCTCCCAGATTGCCTTGTCATGAGCCTCGCACAGATTGAGCAATTCTTCGCCCGTGGTGAAATGATAAGGAACGGTGTCATCAACCTGCGCTGCGGCTACGCCAGCGGGCACCTCATTGCTTTCGGCGACTTCTGCATCAAGCTCGGAGCGAGAGAGAATAAAGCCGCCGCCGACAGAAAAGTACTCTTCTTTTTCTGCGATGAGGTTGCCACTTTCGTCCCAAGCACTAAAAATCATGCCATTGGGGTGTTGAGGAAGTGGCTCGTTATCAAAGACGATCTCATAGTCCACCGTGCCGCGGGGGCCAGAAATGGATCCTTCACTGGGGATAAATCCACCTGCGTGCGGCTCGGCGTCGATAGGCACGCTCAGTGGATCCCAGCCAGCGAGACCGAGGATGACCGCGCGGTCAGAGGCATGCCCGCGGCCAGTGGCGGAAAGAGAACCACGCAACTCGGTATACACCTTCGCCGGGTGCTTCTCGAGGGAATCGAGGAATTGCTTAGCCGCGCGCATAGGCCCAACGGTGTGCGAAGAGGACGGGCCGATGCCGATGGAGAAGATGTCCGTGACGCTAATTGTCATAGTTAAGCTGTGCCGAACCTTTCTGGGTGGATATGTGTTTGGCTCCTAGGGGCTTTTCTCGTATCAAGGGGCAAAGCCGGAAGCGAGGGGAGAGGCAAATTTTCTGTGCCCAGCGTAGCGAAAGTCACACCTTCTATCAATCGCCGCCTATGCGAAGTACAGACCGCGGCCTGTGGCCTAGTCGCCGTATCCATTCAGGAGCTTTCCCAAGGGGATGAAGTTCTCCTTGGCTAGCCGCACAGTAGAACGGCCACCCAACCCCTCCAGCTCGCCAGCGATTCCAGACACCCTGTCCCTGGGGGCAACCATTTGGTCAGCTAGCTGAATGGCAGAGCGTTCAATGCGGGTGACAATGCGTTCTCCTTCTGGAGTGCCCAAGTCTTCCGCAGCCTGAAAAACTCCCGTTGGCACGATATTTGCGTGGAGTTGATTAAACAGTGGGCGAAGCGCGTAATCCAAAATTAGGGAGTGGCGCGAAGAACCAGCTGTAGCTGCGATAATGGTGGGAAGATCGTCTAGTGCATGGGGCTTCAAGGTATCAAAGAACATCTTGAAGAGGCCTGAGTAGCTTCCCTGAAATACAGGGGTGACGGCAATAAGTCCATCGGCCTGAGCAATGCACTCTTGGGCCCGGGCCAACTCCGGCGTCGACGCAGTCCGATCTGTCATGGCAGTAGCTAGTTCGAAAGCCAGATCGCGAATCTCAATGACGTCGATCTGGGTCCCTTCACCGCGCGCGGAGATTTTGGCGCGGGTAGCCTCTGCAAGCATGTCTGCCAGCCGGCGAGAGGAAGACGGTTGCGATAAGCCAGCTGAAATAACGAGTAGGGAGCGCATAACTAGTGTTCCTTTCCAGGGCTGACCTGCAGGTGAGAAGAATTGGGCTCAGCGAGCAAGCTAGCGTGCGTCGGCGGGTGAGAAGGAACGTGGCTGGGACGGCGTTGTTCAAAGCGTCGTCGCAGCTCGGGGACTACTTGGGTGCCAAGGATTTCTATCTGCTCGAGGACTACTTCTTGCGGTAGCCCGGCATGATCGATGAGGAAAAGCTGACGCTGGTAGTCCCCGGCCCAGTCAGCAAAACTGAGGGTCTTTTCAATTACTTGCTCCACGGTGCCAACGGTCAATGGGGTCTGGGCCGTGAATTCTTCGAGGCTGGGGCCGTGTCCATAGACCGGGGCATTGTCGAAGTAGGGGCGGAAGAAATCTTTAGCCTCTTGCTCGGTATCGCCGATAAAGACCTGGCCACCAAGGCCTACAATCGCTTGGTCCGCTTGGCCGTGGCCGTAGCTTGCAAAACGACGGCGGTAGAGATCTACCATCTGAGCAGTGTGTTCCTTATTCCAAAAGATATTGTTATGGAAGAAACCATCGCCGTAATAAGCAGCTTGCTCGGCAATTTGCGGCGAACGAATTGAGCCGTGCCAGACAAAGGGTGGAATTCCATCCAGCGGCGCCGGGGTGGCGGTAAACCCTTCCAAGCCTGTGCGGAACTTTCCTTGCCAATTAACAACTGGCTCGCGCCAGAGCCTGCGCAGCAGGTGATAATTTTCAATAGCCAAGGAAATGCCCTGCTGGATATCCTTGCCAAACCACGGATAGACCGGGCCCGTATTTCCGCGGCCCAGCATGAGGTCTACTCGTCCTTGTGCAAGGTGCTGCAGGAAGGCATAGTCCTCTGCGATCTTGACCGGGTCATTTGTAGTAATAAGAGTCGTTGCAGTCGAGAGCTGCAAGCGCTTAGTCTGCGCGGCGATATAGGCCAAGTGCGTGGTAGGTGAGGACGGCACGAAGGGCGGGTTGTGGTGCTCGCCGGTGGCAAAGACATCAAGGCCTACCTCCTCGGCCTTGAGTGCAATCTCCGTTAAGTTGCGGATGCGCTCGGCCTCAGAGGGAGTTTTTCCTGAGTTGGGGTCAGTGGTTAAATCCCCGATACTGAAGATGCCGAATTGCATGGTTACCTTTCTCTGCGGTGCCCAGGGGTAAAAGACGCAGTGTGAACGGCTGGCGAATCATTCCCATTCTAGGGCATCCATTAGTACCGGTAGGTCCGCCGGTGCAACCAACCACAGCGGAGTCTCATTTACTTTGCCGTGTTCTGTGATGACGGCTGCGCACGGGCGGTTCCCCAGGCTATCGGTTTCTGATGGGCAATCCATCGGTTCCTGCACACTTACCGTGCGGGCCAGAAAGATGGCGCGATCGCTGGGCTCTTGATACCTCGCTCTATCCGCACTGTCGGCGGCATCGAGTTTGTGCTTATCGCTGAAATCCGCGGCGACCCATCGATGCGGCTGCAGGACGCGAAGGGTCTCGGGAGGGGACACCACTATGTCCCGGAGGGTGGAAATCTGCTGTACCACTGCTGCGTGCGGCTGAGCGATGAGCTCTGATTTGTAATAGCGGGCGTGGGAAAGGAGTTCTTTGCGTTCACAATGGAGCGCAGGGTTTTAAGGTCATGAAAGCGACCAAGAATGCACTAGCTCGGTGAATGGTGATAGGTGCCAGTGTGGAGAAAGGTGGAAAGGGAGGGCGTCGCCAAGCGCGGAGTGCTTGCAGCGCCCTGGGATAGGGATAAGAAAATCCGCTAGCCCCGGCACAGTCGGTATGGCTAGCGGAGGTGGCGAGTCGGTCTTGGCTCTTAGAGGATAGGCGGCGGCCAAAAGTAGTTTTTAGCCGCGGTAAGCGCCGCGCTCCAAGGTGTCGCACTGGGACATCTTGCCGGAGTTATAGCCAGCGAGGAATGCCTTCTCGCGTTGTTCAGAAGAGCCATGGGTCCAGGAGTCAGGCTGGACCTGGCCGCCGGAACGGCGTTGAATATTGTCATCGCCCACCGCTTGGGCAGCGGCGACAGCATCCGAGACCTGTTCTTTGGTAATGGGCTCTAGCAAGGGGTTGTCACCCTTGTCGGCGTAGGAGGCCCACAGCCCGGCGTAGCAGTCAGCCTGCAGCTCGATCTTTACGGCGTTGGAATCGGCGCCGGGGTTGTTATAGTCCGACAAGCCGAGGGTGCCCTCCAGGTTTTGAATGTGGTGGCCAAACTCGTGGGCCACGATGTACATGCGGGCCAAAGGGGCATTTTCCGCGCCGAAATTGCGCAGGGAATCAAAGAACTCGGTATCGAAGTAGGCGGACTCATCGCGTGGGCAATAGAAGGGGCCGGTAGAAGAGGATGCCGCGCCGCATCCGGTATTAACGCCACCGTGGAAGACCACGCGCTCCGGTTCGGTGTATTGGATATTTGCCTGTTCTGGCAGCACCTTGGACCAAACGTTGTCCACGCTGCGGCCGGTGAACTCTACCAGGCATTCATCTTTGGTATTGCCATCTTCTGCAGTTTTGCATTCTGGGCTATCGCCCTGCGCGGCGCCATCGGACTGAGACTGTTCGTTGCCTAAAATCGCGCCCAAGTCTGAGGGGTTACCGCCAAGTAGGAAGAAAAGGCCAAGCAAAACAATCGAGCCGACGCCACCGCCGATGGCGATGCCACCGCCGCCGCCACCGGAACGAGCTTCCTTGCCGCCGAAATCGGCACCAGATCTAAAAGTCATGTCTAAATAGTGCCACATGGCCCCCTTAAAACACAGGATGAAGATGGGTACACAAGGGGGCAAGGAAACAGGGGGAGGAAGCTACCTTTTCCGCTTTCGGGGCGGTGCTGCGTCTACCTTACTACGCTGCATGTACCGGTAGGGATGTAGGATTGTGCACGTTCCTAGTCTTGTGCTTGGTTTGGCGCGCGCTGTTTACGCGTGGCGGGACCCGCAAGTGACACAATTTTCAGAAGGGATTGAACAACAGTGCTGCGTACCCACTTAGCTGGTGAGCTCCGCAAAGAACTCGCAGGAGAGACCGTCACCCTAACCGGTTGGGTTTCCCGCCGCCGCGATCACGGTGGTGTGATATTCATTGACCTGCGCGATCGCTCTGGCATCGCCCAGGTTGTCTTCCGTGAATCTGACGTGGCAGAACGCGCCCACGACCTGCGCTCCGAATACTGCGTGAAGGTTACCGGTACCGTAGAGCCACGCCCGGAAGGCTCTGAGAACCCCAACCTGCCGTCCGGCGAGATTGAGGTCAATGTCGCGGATCTCGAGGTGCTCAATAAATCTGCAGCGCTGCCGTTCCAGGTTGATGATCCTTCGACCTCGGGTGAGGTAGGCGAGGAGACTCGCTTGAAGTACCGCTACTTGGACCTGCGCCGTGAGCGCCAGGCGAAGGCCCTGCGCCTGCGTTCTGCTGCTAACCGTGCAGCCCGCAAGGTGCTGGATTCTCATGACTTTGCAGAAATTGAGACTCCGACCTTGACTCGTTCCACCCCGGAGGGTGCGCGTGACTTCCTGGTGCCGGCGCGCTTGAAGCCAGGCACGTGGTACGCACTGCCACAGTCCCCGCAGCTGTTCAAGCAGCTGCTCATGGTCGCTGGCATGGAGCGCTATTACCAGATTGCTCGTTGCTACCGCGATGAGGATTTCCGCGCCGACCGCCAGCCGGAGTTTACGCAGCTGGACGTGGAGATGTCCTTTGTAGACCAGGACGATGTCATCGCCTTGGCAGAAGAGATCGTTACCGAGCTGTGGAAGCTCATTGGCTACGAGATTAAGACTCCTATCCCGCGTATGACCTACGCTGATGCGATGAAGTACTACGGCTCTGATAAGCCAGACCTGCGCTTCGACATCAAGATTGTAGAGTGCACCGAGTTCTTTAAGGACACCACCTTCCGCGTCTTCCAGAATGAATACGTGGGCGCTGTGGTTATGGAGGGCGGCGCCTCCCAGCCGCGCCGTCAGTTTGATGCTTGGCAGGACTGGGCTAAGCAGCGCGGTGCGAAGGGCTTGGCTTATATCACCGTGGGTGAGGACGGCACATTGGGCGGCCCGGTAGCTAAGAACATTACCGACGCCGAGCGCGAGGGCATCGCCGAGCACGTCGGCGCCAAGCCAGGCGATGCCATCTTCTTTGCCGCTGGCGACACCAAGTCTTCACGTGCCCTGCTGGGTGCTGCGCGCGGCGAGATTGCAAAGAAGCTGGACCTTATCAAGGAAGGCGACTGGGCCTTTACGTGGGTTGTTGATGCCCCGCTCTTCGAGCCTTCTGCCGATGCAACCGCTTCCGGTGACGTCGCTTTGGGTCACTCCAAGTGGACCGCGGTCCACCATGCCTTCACCTCCCCGAAGCCGGAGTGGATTGATTCCTTTGACCAGAACCCGGGCGAGGCTACCGCCTACGCTTATGACATTGTCTGCAACGGCAATGAGATTGGCGGCGGTTCCATCCGTATCCACCAGGAAGACGTGCAAAAGCGCGTCTTTGATGTCATGGGAATTGGGGACGAGGAAGCTCAGGAGAAGTTTGGCTTCCTGCTCGATGCCTTCTCTTATGGCGCCCCGCCACACGGCGGCATCGCCTTTGGCTGGGACCGCATTGTCTCCCTGCTGGGCGGCTTCGACTCCATCCGCGACGTCATTGCGTTCCCGAAGTCCGGCGGCGGCGTAGACCCGCTTACCGACGCCCCTGCGCCAATCCCTGCCGCACAGCGCAAGGAAACCGGCGTAGACTACAAGCCGGAAAAGAAGAAGGAACAGGACAAGGCCGGTTCCACTGCGGGAGAGACTGCTGAGGAGAAATAAGCAGATAGCTTGAACCTCAGCCGCTGAGGCACACCGTGCGGGGCACATCGTAGGCCGTGGCCATTTTCGCTGCGGGCGAACTTGTGGCCCCGCTTTGGTGTGAGGGGGCATACTGGATAGAACTATGGATGAAAACGATACTGTGCTATCGCCCGAGGACGTCATCAAGGCCGCCTCGGAGATGTTGTCGCGCCGTTTTGGTGGCACCCCGGAGATGTCGAGCGTAGAGCGCTTGGATGGCTCCGGCAATGCAATGGTCTTGCGCGCAAGGATTGCCCCCGGCGCCTTCCTGCCTCACCGTTCGGTAGTCATTAAATACAACCCGGTTACAGGCTATGGCGTTGATGATGCCGCAATGCTGCGTGAGGTTGTGGCTTATCAATTTACTACCGCGCTATCTGAAGATGTGCGCCCCGGCCCGGTGCTCCTCGCCCATGATTTAGATAAGCGCATTATCGTTTTGACGGACTTGGGAGAGGGCGAAACGCTTGCCGATGTCCTGGTTCAGTCCACCGATGCCGACCGCGTCCGAGTGCTGCGCTCGCTGGGCAGCGCACTGGGCCACATGCATGCGGGGACCGCCGGGCATGAGCAGGATTATGAAACCTTGCTTAGCCGCATGTTGCGCAAGAACCCGGAATTGGCCCCGCACCAATCCGTGCGTGATGAGGCATTGGAAGGCTCCATCGGAATCGGCCTTGATTTGCTGGATACGGCGGGGCTCGAAGCCCCCGAAAGCTTCCGTGAGCTAGCTAGTCAAGCAGCCAGGTCTTTGGCCTCCGGCAAGGACCGGGCCTTTACCCCCTTTGACCTTTCTCCAGATAATATTATCGTCTCGCAGCACCTGCACTTCTTGGATTATGAATGGGCGGGGTTCCGCAATGTAGGCTTCGACGTGGCCTGCGTTATTGCCGGTTTCCCACAATTCCTCTTCTCTAAGCCGATTACGGACGAGGAGGCAGATATTTTTATCTCCGCCTGGTCTCGTGCGGTAGCAGACGTGTGGCCGTTGTTTTTTGATCCGGAAGAGATCCATGGACTCATCGTGGCTTCACTTATCGGCTGGGCGCTGTCGAGCGTGACCACCATGCAAGCAGGCGGCATTGAAGGGCTGGTGGCCTTGGTCAGGGGAGAAGCCGAGGTCTTCCACGATCCGCAGCATTCGATCTTGCGCCCGGCCGATCACGGGCCGTTTACGGAAGATGAATTGCTGGTACGCCGCGATCTGTACGAAACCTTTGAGGCGCTGTCGCGCTATGCCGCGCGCTGCGACGGCCCCGCCTGCGCACCCATCGCAGAGTTTGGCAGCGCAATTGCGCGTCGCTTGGATGATGAATAGATAACTTTGATGTGCCCGCACACTGCTAGGAGGTAGGTTTTTAGTGTCTCAAGACTCACTCTTTGGCGGGCCCACTCCCGGGGACAATGCCGCGTCTTTGCCTGGGAAGAACCTCTTTGCCACCCACGCAGGATCGCCGCTGGCGGCGCGCATGCGCCCGCAGAGCTTGGATGAAGTGGTCGGACAAGACCACCTTTTGGCTCCTGGCAAGCCATTGCGCCGCCTAGTGGAAGGCTCAGGGGAGGCCTCTGTCATTTTGTATGGCCCGCCAGGTACTGGCAAGACCACGATTGCCTCTCTTATTGCGAGCCAGATGGGGCAGAATTTTGTGGGTCTATCCGCGCTCGATTCGGGCGTGAAGCAGGTCCGCGAGGTCATCACCCACGCCCGGCAAGAGCTCATTCACGGGCGCCGGACGGTGCTTTTTATCGATGAGGTACATCGATTTTCTAAACCCCAGCAGGATGCGCTGCTCGCGGCCGTGGAAAACCGCACGGTACTGCTCGTGGCGGCGACGACGGAAAATCCCTCATTTTCCGTTGTGGCGCCGCTCCTGTCGCGCTCGCTGCTTTTGCAGCTGCATTCGCTAAGCGACGACGACCTAAGGGGCGTCGCCAAGCGCGCGCTAGAAAGCGATCGAGGCTTGGGCGAGCGCAAGATTCGGATCACCGATGAGGCCTTGGAACAGTTAGTTCTTCTGGCCGGCGGCGATGCGCGGCGCACATTGACCTACCTGGAGGCGGCGGCCGAGGCGGTCGACGACGGCGGGGAAATTACCGCACAGACGGTCACGGATAACGTCAATAAGGCGGTGGTGCGCTATGACCGTGACGGCGACCAACACTACGATGTGGTCTCTGCGTTTATTAAATCCATTCGTGGTTCCGATGTTGATGCTGCGCTGCACTATCTAGCCCGCATGGTGGAAGCAGGAGAGGATCCGCGCTTTATAGCGCGCAGGCTCATAGTGCATGCCTCCGAAGACATCGGTATGGCCGATCCCACTGCGCTCCAGGTAGCAGTGGCGGCGGCCGAGGCCGCACAGCTCATCGGAATGCCGGAGGCGAGAATCCCCTTGGCGCAGGCCACCATCCATCTGGCCACCGCGCCGAAGTCTCCATCGGTTATCTCCGCCATCACGCAGGCCCAGGCAGATGTGGCCGCCGGCAAGGTGGGCCACGTGCCGGCGCATCTGCGCGATGGACACTACGAGGGCGCAAAGCGGATGGGAAATGCCGTGGGCTATGTTTACCCCCACGATGATCCCCGCGGCGTAGTAGAACAACAGTACCTGCCCGATGAGTTGGAAGGCTCCGTATATTATGAACCTACCGATCATGGAGCTGAAAAGCGCGTTTATGACTATATAGGCCGCTTGCGCAGCATAATTCGCGGCAAGCGTTCTCCCGGTAAAAACGCTCGCCGGCCGCGCTGATACCTACCCAAGGGAAATTGCGGTGCGGCGAAGGGTAAAGTTGGGCGGGTTAGAAACTTCTCGATAGAAGATGAAAGCTCATACAGTTAGGATTGTTGCTCGTGAAGACTCATGAGATCCGGGAACGGTTTACCCAGCACTTCGTCAATTCTGGTCACGAGGCGGTACCAAGTGCCTCGCTGATCCTGGATGACCCTAACCTGCTTTTCGTAAACGCGGGCATGGTTCCATTCAAGCCCTACTTCCTGGGCCAGCAGAACCCGCCCTTTGCCAAGGGGCTAGCCACCTCTATCCAGAAGTGCGTGCGCACCCTTGATATTGAAGAGGTGGGCATTACCACCCGCCACAACACCTTCTTCCAGATGGCCGGAAACTTCTCCTTTGGCCAGTACTTCAAGGAAGGCGCCATCACCAATGCCTGGAGCTTGCTTACCGGTTCCGTTGAGGAGGGCGGTTTTGGTCTAGACCCAGAGCGCTTGTGGGTGACGGTGTACCTGGATGATGATGAGGCCGCCGAAATCTGGCGCGATAAGATTGGCGTTCCTGAAGAGCGCATTCAGCGCCTCGGCATGGAGGATAACTACTGGTCCATGGGTATCCCTGGACCATGTGGCCCGTGCTCCGAGATTTATTTCGATCGCGGTCCTGAGTACGGCAAGGACGGCGGACCCATTGCCGATGATAACCGCTACATGGAGATCTGGAACTTGGTCTTCATGCAAAACGAACGCGGCGAGGGCATTGGTAAGGGCAATTTTGAAATCGTTGGCGAGCTGCCCAAGAAGAACATCGATACTGGCCTTGGCATCGAGCGCGTGGCCTGCATTTTGCAGGGCGTAGACAACGTCTACGAAACAGACCTGCTGCGTCCAGTCATTGACGTAGCTGAGGAACTTACCGGTGCCACCTACGGCGATAAAGCCTCTCAGGAAGACAATATCCGCTTCCGAGTGGTAGCGGACCACTCCCGCACCGGCATGATGCTCATCTTGGATGGCGTAACCCCGGGCAATGAGGGCCGCGGATATATCCTGCGTCGCCTGCTGCGCCGCATTATCCGTTCCGCCAAGCTGCTGGGCGCTACCGGTGCCACCATGGAGCGCTTCATGAACACGGTCATGGATACCATGACTCCGTCTTATCCGGAGATTGCGGACAACCGTGAGCGCATTCTGCGCGTGGCCGTCAACGAAGAAAAGGCCTTCCTCAAGACTCTGGAGTCCGGAACCCGCCTCTTCGACGATGCCGTGCAGGAGCTCAAGTCCACCTCTCGCGCGAAGACCGCAAAGGTCCTGCCTGGTGAGAAGGCCTTTGAGCTGCACGATACCTATGGTTTCCCCATCGACTTGACGCTGGAAATGGCCCAGGAAGCGGGCCTTGAGGTGGACATGGATGGCTTCAACGATGCCATGGGTGAGCAGCGCCGCCGCGCCAAGGCCGATAACCAGGCCAAGAAGCACGGGCACACTGACCTTTCCCTCTACCGCGACTGGGTAGACAATAACCCCACCGTCTTCACCGGCTACGAGGAGCTTACTTCCGACGCCCGCGTGATCGGCCTTGTCCGCGGCGGAGAAAAGGTCGATGAAGTCCACGAGGGTGAAGAGGTCGAGGTCATTTTGGACCACACCCCACTTTATGCCGAGGCGGGCGGCCAGATGGCTGATCGCGGGCGCATTGTGGCCGGCGAGTCCTTGCTGGAGGTCAATGACGTCCAAAAGATTGGCAAGAAGCTGTGGGTCCACAAAGCCACGGTTACGGCTGGCGGCCTAGACCTGGGCATGTCGGTTGAGGCGGGCGTCGACGAGCAGTGGCGCCACGGCGCTACCCAGGCTCACTCTGCTACGCACCTCATTCACGCCGCACTGCGCCAGGTGCTTGGCCCCACCGCGGTCCAGGCTGGTTCTATGAACCGCCCGGGTTACCTACGGTTTGACTTCAACTACACCGAACAGCTCAGCCAGGCCGAGCTGGAAGAAATTGCCTTGATTACCAACCAGGCAATTGACTCCAATTTTGCCGTCAACACCATCGAGACCTCCTTGGAAGAGGCTAAGGCCATGGGCGCCATGGCGCTCTTTGGTGAGAACTACGGCAAGGAAGTCCGCGTGGTAGAAATCGGCGGACCGTTCTCCATCGAGCTATGCGGCGGTACCCACGTGGGATCCTCCGCTGAAATCGGCCCGGTTTCCGTGCTGGGTGAATCTTCCGTAGGCTCTGGCGCTCGCCGCATTGAGGCTTACTCCGGTATGGATGCCTTCCGTTACTACTCCAAGGAAACCGCCTTGGTGGAAGGAGTCTCCCGCGAGCTTAAGGTGCAGACCGAGGACCTGCCTGAGCGCATTGCTCAGCTATCTGAGAAGCTCAAGGCAGCAGAAAAGGAAATCGAAACCCTGCGCAAGCAGCAGCTGGCTGCGCGTGCCTCCGAGTTTGTCGGCGCCGCCAAGGACATCAATGGTTTCAAGGTTATTGCGCTGACGTTGCCGGATGGAACCACCGGTGGGGACCTGCGCACCGTGGCTACGGACCTGCGTAACCGCCTGCGCGAGGAAGAAGCCGTCATCGTCTTGGGCGCCCAGGACAAGGGCAAGTTCCCGTTCATCGTGGCAGCCACCGACAAGGCCGTCGAACGCGGTGTGAAGTCCGGGGACGTCGTCAAGCAATTTGGCCAGTACGTTGATGGCCGCGGCGGCGGTAAGCCGGACATGGCCCAGGGCTCCGGTTCTTCAGCTGCAGGTGCAGAGCGCGGCTTTGCCGCCGTCGAGGATATGCTCGAGTCCCTGTAGGAGTTCGAACGTGGCACAAGTGGAACCAGATATCCCCGGGGTTGATGATCCGGGGCAGGGCCGCCGGCTCGCGCTTGACGTCGGTACTGTGCGCATCGGCGTAGCAGTGTCCAATAGGGAAGCAACGCTTGCCACCCCAGTGGAGACCGTTCACCGCGAAACCGGGTTTAAGGACCGCGATAAGGGTGATATCGACCGGATCCTAGAATTGATTGATTTTTATGAGGCGGTCGAGGTCATCGTGGGGCTGCCACGAGATTTGCAGGGAAATGGCTCAAAAAGCGTAAAACATGCTAAAGAAATTGCGTTTCGGATCCGCCGTCGGTTGAATCGAAATGCAAATATGGATAAAGTTCCACCACCAGTACGTTTGGCTGATGAGCGTTTGACTACCGTGGCAGCGACCACCGCGCTGCGCGCGTCAGGCGTGTCCGAAAAGAAGGGCCGTAAAGTCATCGACCAAGCAGCAGCGGTGGAGATATTGCAGACATGGTTGGACGGGCGTGCAAACGCTCTCCGTCCAAGGGATGCAATAGATCAGCCTTCAAACTCAGGAGACTAAAACAAGTGAGCCGTAATCAAGAACGTCTCGGTCGATCGATGGAGCCGAAACACGTCAAGCGCCGCCAGCGCGGCATTGCCGTTATCATTGCGTCGATCATCGTTATCCTTGGTGCCCTTATCTACATCGGATTCCGTCTCGGCAATACCTCTGCCGATTATGAGGGAACCGGCAACGGTACCACCCAGCTGGTGGAGGTGCCGGAAGGCTCGTCGATGTCCGAGCTCGGTCCTGCACTGGTGGAAAAGAATGTGGTCAAGACCCAAGACGCCTTTGACTCTGCTGCGTCTATGAACCATAGCGCAAGCCAAATCCAACCTGGCTTCTACCGTCTGCAGGAAGAGATGAGTGCCAACGCCGCGGTAGAGGCGCTATTGGATAAGAATAACCGCGTCGACATGCTCGAAGTCCAAGGCGGCGCAACCTTGGAGGACGTCAAGGTTGTTGGTGGAGACGTTCGTTATGGCATCTACTCCTTGATTTCTGAGGTCAGCTGCAACGATGGCAACTGCCTGAAGAAGGAAGACCTAGAAAAGGTCGCTGCGGAAACTGATCCTGCTGAGCTGGGTGCGCCACAGTGGGCACTCGAGGCCATCAACAAGCGCGGCAACGATCCTAAGCGCATTGAGGGCCTTATCGCTCCAGGCCAGTACGTCCTGGACCCCAATATGGAGGCCAAGGATATTTTGAAGGACCTCATTACCCGCTCTACCAAGCGCTACAACGAGACCAAGATCGAAGAACGCGCCCAGGCTATCGGTCTGAGCCCTTATGAGCTGCTTACTTCCGCATCCCTAGTGGAGCGCGAGGCGCCAGCAGGTGAGTTCGACAAGGTCGCCCGCGTCATCCTCAACCGTCTGGACGAGCCGATGCGCTTGGAGTTTGACTCCACCGTGAACTATGGCTTGGAAGACGTTGAGCTGGCCACCACCGATAAGGCCCGTGAGGAAAAGACTCCGTGGAATACCTACGCAAAGGAGGGCCTGCCGGATACCCCGATTGCTTCTCCTTCGGATGATGCAATCAAGGCCATGGAGCAGCCTGCTGAGGGCAATTGGAAGTTCTTTGTCACCGTGGACGAAGAAGGCACCACCGTCTTCTCCGATACCTACGATGAGCACTTGGGCCGCGTTGATGACGCCATCCGCTCCGGCGTGCTTGACTCCAAGCGCGAAGGGGAGGGCGCTGGTTCCGGCAACGGCGACGCCGCTGCCGAGCAGCCCGCCAAATAAAGTCGCAAAACCACGAAGAGGTAGAACCGATGCCACGTGCGGCAGTCCTTGGTAGCCCCATCGAGCACTCACTGTCTCCGGTGCTCCACAATGCTGGCTACGAGGCTGCTGGGCTCGAAGGCTGGGACTACACCCGCTTTGAAACGGCTGCGGAGGGCTTGCCGGATCTGGTGAGGGGGAGTACCCCTGAGTTCGTAGGGTTCTCCGTCACCATGCCGGGTAAGTTCGCCGCCCTCCGCTTTGCGGATACCGTAAGCGAGCGCGCACAGCTGATAGGTTCCGCAAACACCCTGGTGCGTAAAGAAGAAGGGTGGTTTGCAGACAATACCGACACCGAAGGCGTGCGTGGCGCGCTCATAGAACTTTTGGGGGATTCCCCCGCACGGCACGCGATGCTCATTGGAGCTGGGGGCACAGCGCGTCCAGCTTTGTGGGCGCTGGCTGAGCGCGGAGTGTCTACCGTCACCGTGCTCAATCGCTCGGACCGTAGCGCCGAGCTACGGCCACTTGCCCAAGAGCTGGGACTGGAGCTTTCTTTCACCGGTTTCGATGGTGACCTATCTGCACTGTCTCGCGCAGCCGATGTCATTGTATCCACCGTTCCCGCCGCTGCGGTGGAGGACTGCGTCTTCGACATCGCCCACGCACCGGTGCTCGACGTCATTTATGATCCCTGGCCCACGCCGCTGACCACGTGCGCGGCGGCCAACGGGTACAAGTCCGTCGGCGGACATGTCATGCTCGCATATCAAGCATTTAGCCAGTTCGAGCAATTTACCGGCGTGGCCGCACCGCGGGAAGAGATGCTAAATGCATTGAATGAGGAATTGCAGCGGCGGTCGCAAACTGTCAAATAAAACGAGGCCTGGACAAGTGCGGGCTATCCTTCGCGTCTGGCTCACGCTGCACAATTCGCCCTCTGAGTGAAAGCCTCGAGCGCTAGGCGGTACCTCGCTTTACTCTAAGTCCCGTGTTGATCTTTGGGGGAATTGTTTATTGCCTTTGGGCCGCGGCGCTGTCTTGGTGGGACTTGCGGCATCGCCGCTTGCCCGACTGGTTGACGCTGCCAGCCGCTGCGTTGTCACTTGTACTTGCCAACTGGGGCGGGCTGTGGTGGCCGGGGATATACCTCGTGCTTGGGCTGGCCCATGCAGGGGTGGGTGGCGGCGATATTAAGCTGGCCGTGCCCTTGGGGATGCTGGTAGGGCATTTTGCTGGGTTTATAGGGGTGGTGGCGGCGAGCGGCTGCGCGTCCCTGTTAACGCTCGGCTGGTCTGTGTGTGCTGGGCAGAAAGAAAGCGCGCATGGCCCCGCGATGTTATTGGCGGCGGCAATCGTCGTGGCTTGTGTTTACCCTTTTTGAGGGGGTGGAAGAATATATTGCGGGGCCAAGTTCATACCGGATTGGCCTCATCGTGCGATAATACCCGCATGCTTCGTTGGACTACTGCAGGTGAATCCCACGGCCAAGCTCTTATTTCTCTGCTGGAGCACATGCCCGCCGGGGTCCCAATTACCCGCGCCGATATTTCGCATCAGCTTTCCCGGCGCCGCCTTGGCTACGGCCGTGGCGCCCGCATGAAGTTTGAGGCTGATGAGGTTTCCGTGCTCGGCGGAGTCCGCCACGGGCTGACTCTGGGTAGCCCTATTGCCATCATGATTGGCAATACGGAGTGGCCGAAGTGGACCACCATCATGTCGGCCGATCCACTGGATATGGACGATGAAGAAAATATAAAGGCCATGAATTCTGGACGGGGTGCAGCCCTGACTAGGCCGCGTCCAGGCCACGCGGATTTTGCCGGAATGGTGAAATACCGCCATAGTGAAGCGCGCCCCATTCTGGAGCGTTCCTCCGCGCGTGAGACTGCAGCGCGTGTGGCTGCCGCTACCGTCGCGCGCAACTTCCTGCGCGAGACCCTCGGCATCGAGGTACTCTCCCACGTCATTTCTATTGGGGCTTCTGAGCCTTATGAGGGCCCTGCGCCGGCGTTCGCGGACATCGAGGCTATCGATGATTCACCCGTGCGCGCCTGTGATAAGGAGGCAGAGGCCTCCATGATTGCAGAAATCGAAACCGCCAAGAAACAAGGCGATACCTTGGGCGGCATCGTCGAAGTCGTGGTAGATGGCCTGCCTATTGGACTGGGCTCGCACATTTCCGGCGATGACCGTTTGGATGCGCAATTAGCCAGCGCTTTGATGGGCATTCAAGCTATCAAGGGCGTGGAAATCGGTGATGGCTTCGCAGAGGCTCGGTGGCGCGGCTCCGCTGCTCACGATGAAATGGTGCGTACCGCTGAGGGCATTTCCCGCCTCACCAATCGCGCAGGTGGCCTCGAAGGCGGCATGACTAATGGGCAGCAGCTTCGTGTCCGGGCGGCGATGAAACCAATCTCTACCGTCCCGCGCGCATTGCGCACCGTTGATATGGAATCCGGCGCCGAGGCAACTGCCATTCACCAGCGCTCCGATGTCTGCGCGGTTCCGGCGGCCGGCGTCGTAGCAGAAGCCATGGTTGCCCTTGTTCTTGCGCGCGCTGTGCTTGAGAAATTCGGCGGAGATAGCCTCGAAGAAACCTCTCAGGCTATTGCCGCGTATGATAGATACGTTTCGGACCGCCTTGCTTTTGACCAGGAGTAAGTTATGACCACCCCAACCGCCGTTACGGGCCAACCCCGCCCACGCGTTGTTTTGGTTGGCCCGCCAGGCGCGGGTAAATCCACACTTGGCCGCCGCCTATCCCATGCCCTGAGCTGTGAATTTACTGACTCTGACCACCTTATTGAACAGGCACAAGCAAAGCCTTGCGGGGAAGTCTTTAGCGAGCTCGGTGAGCAGGACTTCCGTGCGCTTGAAGCGCAACACGTTGCGGCCGCGTTGCGTACCGATGGGGTCGTAAGTCTCGGCGGCGGGGCAGTGCTCACGGAGTCCACTCGTGACCTCCTGGAGCGGCACACGGTAATTTTTTTGGATATTTCCCCTGAAGAAGGAGCAAGGCGCACCTCCGGTGATAGCAATCGGCCGGTTCTTGCAGCCGCTGACCCCCTCGAACATTACCGAAACCTAGTGGACGTGCGGCGCCCGTATTACCAGGAGGTTGCCGATTATCGAGTGCGCACAGATACCCGAACCCCGCAGCAGGTAGTAGGCGATATTCTCGGTTTCCTCGATACCCTTTAGCTGCCCGCTGCGCTCGTACTTGTTCCTCGCCACACTGCCTCGGCGGCGAACGGAAAGGACCACCATGCCCACCATTGCCGTTAATGGACCGCAGCCTTATAAAGTTCGCATTGGCGCCGGTCTCAATGAAGACATCGCGCAGCGCTGCGCGGAGATTGGCGCTAGCCGGGCAGGCATTGTCTTCCAACCGCCGCTGCGCGCCGCCGCCGAGCACCTAGCGGAACTCGTTGGGACCCAGGGGGTCGTGCCCGTGCTCATTGAGGTTCCCGATGCTGAGGCGGCCAAGCAGCTCAGCGTCGTTGGCGGTGTATGGGACAAGCTGGGGGAGAACGGCTTTAACCGGCGTGACGTCATCATCGGCCTAGGCGGTGGTGCCACCACCGATATGGCGGGGTTTGTGGCGGCTGGGTGGATGCGTGGCATCAAGATTATCCAGGTGCCTACAACGCTATTGGCCATGGTAGATGCCGCCGTGGGCGGCAAAACCGGCATCAATACGGCGGCCGGGAAGAATCTTGTCGGCGCCTTTCACGAGCCGGATTCCGTCTTTGTGGACCTAGAGCGCCTTGACACCCTGCCCGAGGCGGAAATCGTTGCCGGTTCGGCGGAGATCATCAAAACTGGTTTCATCCATGACCCGGTAATTCTGGAACGCTATGAGGACAACCCTGGGGCCTGCGTGGACCCGCAGGGCTTCTTGCCAGAATTAATAGAACGCTCCATCGCAGTAAAAGCCGCCGTGGTAAGCCAAGACTTGAAAGAGTCAGGTATGCGCGAAACGCTGAACTACGGCCACACTTTTGGCCATGCTGTAGAGCGCCATGAGAACTACGAATGGCGCCATGGCAACGCGGTGGCAGTGGGCATCATGTTTATCGCCCACCTGTCGCATTCCCGCGGCCTCATTGATGCTCAACTGGTGGAAAAGCACCGCCGGATCCTGCACAGCATTGGGCTTCCCACGCGGTATAAGGCAGGCCATTTCGCCGACCTGTATGAGGCCATGACCCATGATAAGAAGAACAGGGACGGCCAAATTCGGTTTGTGGCCTTGACTGGGGTGGGTGAGACCACCCGCCTGGAAGGCCCTGACTTGGACGAGCTCGAGGCGGCCTACGCCGCGATTTCGGAGTAGAAGATGAAGATTATTGTTCTCAACGGCCCGAACTTAAACCGCTTGGGAAAGCGACAACCGGATGTCTACGGCTCAACCACCTTGGCCGATGTGGAGCGCATGATTGCCTCGCGTGCCGCCGAACACGGGGTAGAGGTGGAATGTTTTCAATCCAACCATGAGGGCGAGCTCATTGAAGAGGTACATGCCGCCGCGGATGCGGGCTATCCCGTGATTATCAACCCTGGCGGGTTTACCCATACCTCGGTGGCTTTGCGCGATGCCCTGGCTGAAGTGGCGGAGGGAGCCGGATTCGTCGAAGTGCATATCTCCAATGTGCATGCACGCGAGCCCTTCCGCCATCACTCCTATCTCAGTCCGATTGCCCGCGGTGTGATTGCTGGCTTGGGGGTCTTTGGTTATGTTGCGGCAGTGGACTACCTCTGCCAATAGAAGCGTCCCACTGGGCTTCGTGGCGTCCGGGCGGAAAGAAAACGGCCCGACCGCGGTGGCAAGGTCGATATACTGGGTGAATACTTTCAACACCGCAGTCAACCCAGGAGGATTAAATCATGGCTTTGGCAGATACCCGCTTTAGTGACCGGCGCCGCAAGCTTGCCGCGACACTAGCCAGCCAGCGCATCGATGCCGTTTTAGTAACCCACCTCACGCATGTGCGTTATCTTTCGGGGTTTTCCGGATCCAATGGTGGTCTGCTTTTGCGCAAGGATCTTTCCGCACAGGTTGCTACCGATGGCCGCTACACCACGCAGATTTCCCGCGAGGTCCCTGATCTGGAAGCTATTCAGGGGCGCGCTGTAGGCAAGGTGCTCCTGCAGCAATTCGCCGATGTGCAAGGACCGGTCCGCGTGGGCTTTGAGGCAGACTACCTGACGGTATCTGAATTGAAGGAACTCGAAGATTCGGCCCCAGAGTCAGTCACCTTGGTCCCCGTTACTGGCGTGATTGAAGATATTCGGCTGTTTAAAGACCCACTCGAGCTGGAAAAGCTGGAGGAAATTGCCGCGCTGGCTAATCAGGCGCTGGAGGATCTCCTGGCCGCAGGCGAGCTGCGTGCCGGCCGCACGGAGCGCCAGGTGGCTGCCGATTTGGAGTACCGGATGCGCATGCTCGGCTCGGAGCGGGTGAGCTTCGATACCATCGTCGCTTCCGGTCCCAATTCGGCCATGCCACACCATGGTGCGGACGATCGGGTCATCGAGGACGGAGATTTGGTGACCATCGACTTCGGTGCGCATCTGCGGGGGTTCAACTCCGACTGCACGCGCACTTACGTCGTGGGCGCGGCGAATGACTTTGCTAAAGAAATTTATGATGTGGTGCTACGCGCCCAGAAAGCGGGCGTGGCAGCGTCGGTGCCGGGCGCTAAGCTTGCCGACGTCGACGCAGCTTGCCGCGACATTATTTCCGCCGCCGGCTATGGCGATTACTTTGTGCACTCGACTGGCCACGGAGTAGGCCTCGACGTACACGAGGCGCCCTTCGCCGCCCAGACCGGGAAGGGCGAACTGGCCGCGGGCATGACCTTGACCATCGAGCCGGGCATTTACGTGCCTGGCAAGGGCGGCGTGCGCATCGAAGATACCCTCATCATTACCGATGGCGCACCGAAGATCATCACCGCCGCGACGAAGGAGCTCACCGAGCTACCTGCCTAGTGGCTGAGCACCTTGGAGTTGAGCAGCTGGGCGACGTTGCGGTTGCCCAGGTGCGTGAGGTGGTTGAAAAGGTTGTGCGGTACGGAGTACTCCCACTTGCCGGAAATCCAGCGCGTGCTGTCCGGTGCGCACATGCCATGATCAATGGAATCGGCGCGTAGGTCGTAGTACTGGACACCGCTGGCACGTGCTGCCTTGTACATCGCGCTATTGACTTGGTCCTCGCCGGTGTGTACCAGGCCCGCGTAGTCCAGATTGAAACCGGCGTCGGTGGAGCCCGGCGCGGACGTGCGTACCGGGCATACGGCGCCGTTACGGGCGGAGATGGCGGGATACCCTACGACGGTGATGTGCGCATGAGGCGCGGCCTGACGGACACGCTGGATGGAACGCTTCATACCGTCAAAATAAGGATTGGCGGAAGATAGCGATGGCCGCAAAATTTCCTGGAGGTCGTTGGCGCCAAACTGAATCAAAACATTCTTGGTTGCACCATTGAGATCGTTATTGGCAATGGCCCCGTTTATCTGCTCCTCGAAGTCCTTGCGGTGCGACTGGCCGGCGGCTTTCGCGGCAGAACAGGCGTAGTTGGCTACGTGCTGGCCAGAAACCCGCTCCAGTTCGCGGCCTACATTGCTGTGACCCTGCGGGCAGCCCTGCGGGGAAGGTGCACCCGGGGTGTCTTCAATGCCATGGGTAGCAGACGAGAGAGCAGTGTCTGCTGCGCGGGACAGGCTGGAGGTTGTCCCGATCTGGCCATAGGTAGGGTTAGCGAAGATAGAATCGCCGAACATCACGGTTTGGGCATCCGCCGCCAGTGCTTGGGGAGCGCTAAATGCTGCTAAAGCTGCGCCAGTCACGGTAGCCACAGCAGAAAGCTTCTTGAAAGGCATCGCAAAAATCCTTGGTAGAAATGTGAAAAATTAATATGGCAAGACTGTACCGTACAGCCAGTTATCGTTGGATAAAAACCATTACGTGTCTGTTCTCCACCTGCTGCGTATGGTCACAAGCTGCGGAAGTTTCTCTTTTAGCCACGATGGGGCAGAAGTGTGGGGCGGAAATGGGGGACCAGTAATACCCCGAAAGTCAGTTGTCCGGTAGGCTTGATCATTGTTTTCAACCTTTAGTCCACAATTTCGGGAGTTTAACCGCAATGGCTGATACTACTGATTTCAAGAACGGCCTCGTTCTGAAGATCGACAACAAACTGATGCAGATCGTTGAGTTCCAGCACGTAAAGCCGGGCAAGGGCCCAGCTTTCGTGCGTACCAAGCTTAAGGATGTTGTCTCCGGCAAGACCGTGGACAAGACCTGGAACGCAGGCGTGAAGGTAGAGACCGCTACCGTGGACCGCCGCGATATGACCTACCTCTACAACGATGGCACCAGCTACGTCGTCATGGATGAGAAGACCTTTGAACAGTTCGAGCTCCCGCCGGAGAAGTTTGGCGATGCCGCTCGCTTCCTGCTGGAGAACATGCGCGTACAGGTTTCCTTCTACGAGGATGAGGCGCTGTTCGCAGAGCTGCCTATCTCCGTAGACCTCAAGGTCGAGCACACCGAGCCTGGCCTGCAGGGTGACCGTTCCTCCGGCGGCACTAAGCCTGCCACCTTGGAGACCGGCGCGGAGATCCAGGTTCCGCTGTTTATCGAGATCGGCAATGTTCTCAAGATCGATACCCGCACCGGTGAGTACCTCTCCCGCGTCAACAACTAGGGCATCTGGCTGTGTCTGATAACACCCCTAAGCGCGACATTAACTACAAGCGGCACACCGCGCGCTATCGCGCACGTCGCCGCGCCGCGGACATCCTATACGAGGCTGAGAATCGAGACATCGATCCCGTAGCCATCGTGGAGGACCGCATCGCATTGGCGCGCGAAGATCGCAATGCGGTAGCGCCGATTGCCGAGTACACCAAGGTCATTATCAAGGGAGCAGCGGAAGAGCTTGACGTCATCGATGAGACTATCGCTCGCTACCTTTCCGAGGACTGGGAGCTACACCGCATTCCTGCAGTAGATCGCGCTATCCTGCGCGTTTCGGTCTGGGAACTGCTCTTCAATCCGGATGTTCCTACTGCCACGGCTGTAGTAGAAGGCGTAGAAATCGCCTCTCAGTACTCCAATGAGCAGGCAGCACCGTATATCCACGCGGTATTGGACGATGTGGCCCAGTCCCGCTCCGCCGAAAGCCCAATGTCTGCAGAACACCAGGGCCTAGAAGAAGACGGGCACGATACTGCTGCGGCTGAAGACACGACGGATGCTGTGCCCTCGGCCGAATCAGCAGAGACTGCGAGCAACACAGCCGCTACTGATGAGGCCTCCGCACCAGCGGAAGACTCGGCCCAGTAATACCGGCGAGTAGTAGCCGCGCCCTTTAGCGTGAGCCATTTTCCGTCCGCGGCCGGCTTGGTTGAAATACCAGGCTGGCCGCGGGCGGTATTTTTGTACCATGGCAGGCATGGGCAAATTCAAGATTCATGATGCACTGGGCCTGAGGGCAGGGAAGAATTTCCGCCTCGCTGATGTGGACCCCACCTCTACACCGGGCTTCAGTGGCTCCAAATCCGACCTAGCTGATCGTTTCGGGCATTACGATGAAGAGCTTTACGACCTTCAGGAGCGTCTCTTTGCCAATGGCCGCGCCCACGAAGAAGGCGCTCCTTCCTTGCTCGTAGTTTTGCAAGGAATGGACACCTCCGGCAAAGGCGGCGCCATCCGTAATGTCTTTTCGGTCTTTGACCCGCAGGGCACCAAAACTGTCGGCTTTGGTAAGCCGACAGAGGAGGAGCTGGAGCACGACTTTTTGTGGCGCATTCGCAAACATGACCCCGTGCCGGGCCAGATTGTGGCCTTCGACCGCTCCCATTATGAAGATGTGCTCATCCAGCGGGTGCATAAATGGGTAGACGAAGACGAAGTGGACCGCCGTTTTGCAGCCATCCGGGACTATGAGCAGGAACTTGCCGGCAAAAACGTCAAGATTTTAAAGATATTCCTGCATATCTCTCCGCAGTTCCAAAAAGAAAACTTGCTGGAGCGCACCGAACGCGAGGACAAATATTGGAAATACGACCCATCCGATATTGAGGAGCGCGGATACTGGGACGAGTACATGGCTGCTTATGAAGATGCCATTCGCCGAACGGATGAGATCTGGGCACCGTGGTACGTCATCCCCACAGATAATAAGAAGTACGCCCGCATGGCATTGAAGTTCCTCATTGTCGACGCGCTGCGCCACCTAGAGCTATCGTGGCCCGCACCGGATTTTGATCCAGAAGAAGAACGCCAGCGCATTCTCGACGCCTAGAATCCGCCAGAAAATGTGCACAAGAAAAGCTCCCTTTCTGCCCACCATTCCCACATGAGGAATGGCAGGTTAAGGGAGCTTGATTCTTGGTAGGCCTAGTTAACTCGTGGCATCTCCAGCACCCGAGTTATTGCCTTCCGCGCCGGCCTTGCCAGCAGTTTCGGAGCCAAGCTTGGCCATCTCTTCTGCAGCAGAGACCATGGCGTCCTGCCCACGAATTACGCCGTCTACTGCAGACTTTAAGGCTGCCTGCAGCTGCTCGTCATTCATACCAGCGGCAGCGGGGATATCGCGCTCGGTGCGCACGACGAGCATGTCATCGTGCTCTGAGATAACCGCGCGCGCACCGAAAGCTACCGAGTTGATCTGGTTTGCAGCCAAGAATAGGCCGGCGTCGGCCTTGGAATAGGCGGCGTCGGTAGGCACGTCGCAACGAACGATAACGACGGAGTCTAGTACCGCGAACATGGTGGGCAGGCCATTGAGGTTAGCGGTGGCTGCGTCGATATCAGCGTCCATTGTGGTCAGCTCAATATCGAAGGTACGCATTGCCTCGATAACGCGGTCCAGGCTGATTTCTGGCAGGTTATTTTCCGTAGATGCATTAGTCATGGTTGTGCTCCTCCCAGGTCACGAGCTGTGGGTAATGTTCCTCGACGAAGGCGAAGGACTGCAGCATAGAGTCCAGGGTGGACATCACAAAGGAACCAATCTGGTTCCGGGATAGGCCGTGTGCCACATTAATTTCGCGTACACCGGAGACCGCGAGGTTGTTTTCTGCGGACTCGAAAAAGCGCAGGGTCGGTGCAAAGTGCTGCTGGTTCCACTGGTTGAGAACCATCAGCAGGCTAGGTCCCTCAGAAGAAGGGACGTTGCCGCGCCAAACAGAATCGGCGACGAGGACGTCATCGCGAACCTGCATAGCAATGGCAACATTGGAAAAGCCGGTACGCAGGATACGTACGGTCTCGTCCTCGCCTACAGGCTGCTCTTCTAGGCGGTACTCGAGGTTTTCGGACTCAAAGATCTCACCAATACGCTCGAGAGTAACGGGCTCTACCGGCGTATCGGGATACAGGGTTGGTTCTTCAGACACTTAAACAGTCTCAATCCATGTACTAATCGGGGTTAAGGTCAACCCTTCCTAGCCTACCTAACTACACCCGTGCTTTCCGGCAGGAGAAGAACACCGCAGGTCTTGCTCGGAAGTTATATCGGGGTGGTGCAGTACGTGCGCGTTGCCGCAACGAGCTGCGATGGTGAATCACTGCCCACAACCTTTGGCTGACCGACAAATTGCGTCGCACTCCGGTGGCGCTGCGCCAAACGTGTCTGGGGCGTCCACGGGGAGTGGCCCGCAATTAGCAGAGGCTTTCGCCACCCAGTTCATGCGCCAAGGCGGCGTCGATAGTGGAGTAGCGGAAGCTATGACCGATCTCGGTGAGCACGGTGGGGGCTACGCGCTGTTCTGCCAAGGCTAACTCCTGGGCGCCCTCGCGCCCGAGCAAGAGCGCAGGACCAAAGGAGGGCACGGGCACAATAGCCGGCCGGTGGAGCTCTTTGCCCAATGCAGCAACGAACTCCTTATTTAGGACCGGGTTGGGGGAGGCCGCATTGACCGGGCCGGAAAGCGAATCATCCACGATGGCGCGGAAATAGGCATCCGTAAGGTCATCGATAGCAACCCAGCTAAACCAGAATTTGCCATCGCCAAAGGGGCCACCCAGTCCGGTGGAGAAGAGGGCTCGCAGCAGCGGCAGTAGGCCGGAGCCGCCTGACATGGCAATGCCGGTGCGGATATTGACTACGCGGGTGCCCGCTGCGCGGGCGGGTTCGCAGGCGTCCTCCCACTGGCGCACGACATCGGCTAAGAATCCCTCTCCCGGTTCGGAGTCCTCAGTTAAGACTTCCTCGCCCCGGTTTGCGCCATAAAAGCCGATAGCAGAGGCGCACACCATGGCCTTTACGGATGGCGTTTCGCCGGCGATGCGAGCCAAGCTCCGGGTAGGGCCCACGCGGGAATCCCGAATGGCAGCCTTGTGTTCCTCATTAAAACGGCCGAAGATGGGCTCGCCCGCCAGGTGGACAAGGACGTCCACGCCGTCTAGCAAGTGCGGATCGGGGAGGTTGGTATTCCAGTGGCGCTGGCCACTGCCCGCCTTACCACGCACGAGCTGGATCACTGTATGGCCGGCGGTACGTAGCTGCGCGGTAAGCGCCGTGCCGACACTGCCGCGCGAACCTGTCATCGCAATGGTCAATGGTCGGGTATTAAGTCCTGCATCGCGCAGGCGTTTGAAGAAGGCAAAGTCTTCAATCAGCTGATGCTGCCGATAAGCAAAGACTGATTTCAATGCGGCGGAAGGAACGCGCGTGTCCACCTCATCCGTCACCCGGGTACCGGCTGGGTCCTCGGCGAAGGTGTGGGTGTGGCGCCACTGAGTCAGCTGGCGCAGTGGGGAATTGACGCACTCATCACTAAAGGAATAGCCCTCCTGGTAACGGGACAACACATGTTGTGCCTTCCACTGCAGGCCACCAGGCAAGCGCAGAATCGAAGTGCCATCACCCAGGCTCTGTGCTTGTTGCACTGGGGTCATAAAGGCGAACGGGGCGTTGAGCCGGGTGAGAGCACCTGGGCGGGTATGCCAGGCCCAGACATCTGTGCGGGGTGCAGGGACTACGTGTTGTGCAGAAAAACTCACCGTCGAAGTACCTTTCTGGGTTGCCTCACCCGAATGGCGGGTGGGGTGCTAAAGTATCTTGTGTCTAACACCATAGACACTTTTGAGACCATCTATCGGCATCCTTTAAAGACCGCACCGTGAGGCGGGGAAGGAGGTCACGATGAGTGAAACTAACGCTACCGCGAAACAATTGGAGCTTTTAAACTCCGATGATGTCTCGCGTACCGTTGCACGCATCGCGCACCAGATCATTGAAAAAACGGCGCTCGATTCCGCGGAGG
Source organism: Corynebacterium nasorum (assembly GCF_032821635.1). Lineage (NCBI taxonomy): Bacteria > Bacillati > Actinomycetota > Actinomycetes > Mycobacteriales > Corynebacteriaceae > Corynebacterium > Corynebacterium nasorum. Next base: position 170,428 of record NZ_JAVBIE010000003.1, read on the forward strand.
CTCCGCGGGTCATTCTGCTTGGCATTCCCTCTGGTGGCGTGCCGCTAGCACAGCGTCTTGCACTTAAGATCGCAGAATTTTCCGGGGTAGAAGTCCCATGGGGCTCCCTCGATATCACCCTCTACCGCGATGATTTGCTCAATAAGCCGCATCGCGCATTGCAACCCACCACCATTCCTACCGGCGGTATCGATAACGCGATTGTCATCCTGGTTGATGATGTTTTGTATTCCGGCCGCACGATTCGCGCCGCCCTTGATGCGCTAAGCGACGTTGGCCGGCCCGATATTATCCAGCTCGCAGTTCTGGTAGACCGCGGCCACCGCGAAGTTCCCATCCGCGCAGATTATGTGGGCAAAAACCTGCCTACCGCGCGAGAAGAAGACGTCACCGTATATAACAATGAGATTGACGGTCGAGACGCAGTCGTGCTGACCCGAGCTGCCGTCAACCTCGATGCCGCAGGCACTGAGAAGGGGGAGGCATAACCATGAAGCACCTCATCGATATGGCGGAGCTCGATAAGTCTGAAATTATCGGCCTGATGGATGAAGCGGATCGCTTCCGCGAGGCCCTCGAAGGCCGCGAAGTTAAAAAGCTTCCTACCTTGCGCGGGCGCACCATCTATACGCTTTTTTATGAAAACTCCACTCGCACCCGTTCCTCCTTTGAAACGGCCGGCAAGTGGATGTCGGCGGACGTCATCAACCTATCCGCCTCTACCTCCTCGGTAAAGAAGGGCGAGTCCCTGAAGGATACGGGCCTTACCTTGGCCGCCATCGGCGCCGATGCGATCATCATGCGTCACCCTTCCTCTGGTGCACCGCAGCAGCTGGCCCAGTGGGTAGCCCCTGAGGGCAAGGGCCCCTCCGTTATCAACGCCGGTGATGGCGCCCACCAGCACCCAACGCAGGCGCTGCTTGACGCGGTAACCATGCGGCAACGACTCGGCTTGCAGGGCGAGCAAGGCTTTGCCGGTCTCAAAGTGAAAATTGTGGGCGATTGCCTGCACTCGCGCGTGGTGCGCTCTAACGTGGATTTGCTTAACACGCTGGGGGCAGAGGTAACCCTCGTGGGGCCAGCTACGCTCATGCCCTTCGGGGTGGAGAATTGGCCGGTGCGCGTGTCCTATGACTTTGATGCAGAGATCGCCGAGGCCGATGTGGTCATGATGCTGCGCGTGCAGCAAGAGCGCATGAATGGCGGTTTCTTCCCGTCCCACCGCGAATACGCCAACCTCTTCGGCCTGTCCAAGGACCGCGCGGCGGCAATGCACAAAGACGCCGTTGTCATGCACCCTGGCCCTATGCTGCGCGGCATGGAGATCAACTATGGCGTGGCTGATCTGGATAAAACCGCCGTCCTGCAGCAGGTACACAACGGCGTGCACGCCCGCATGGCCGTGCTGTTTACGCTGCTGACCAATGGCGAAAACGCCGGCATTTAATATCGCGACCCGCAATCAACCTTAGGGAGAGAAAATGACTACTTACCCAGAAACCGGTCGCCTTTCCGCGCCGGCGGAATCCCCACTTGTGATTAAGAATGTGCGCTTGTATGGCGAAGGCGAGCCCACCAATGTGCTGGTTAAAGATGGCGTTGTTTCAGCCATTGGCGGTGACGTTGCGGCACAAGACGCTAAGGTCATCAACGGCGAGGGCAACGTTCTTCTACCGGGGCTCGTAGATATGCACGTGCACCTGCGCGAGCCCGGCCGTGAGGACACCGAAACCATCGGGACCGGCTCCAAGGCTGCCGCTAAGGGTGGTTTCACCGCCGTGTTTACTATGGCCAATACCAACCCGGTGACCGATCAGCCGATCATCGCGGAATCCGTGTGGGCTAAATCCCAGGCCTTAGCGCTGTGCGACGTCCACCCAGTGGGCTCTATTACCAAGGGCCTGGAGGGCAAGACCCTTACCGAGTTCGGCATGATGGCCCGCTCGGATGCCAAGGTCCGCATGTTCTCCGATGATGGCAAGTGCGTCCAGGATCCGCAGCTGATGCGTCGCGCCTTGGAGTACGCCAAGGGTATGGATGTACTGCTGGCTCAGCACGCCGAGGATGACCGCATGACCGGCGGTGCTTCGGCGCACGAAGGCGAGACCGCAGCCAAGCTAGGCCTGCGCGGCTGGCCGCGCGTGGCGGAAGAATCCATCGTGGCCCGCGATGCACTCTTGGCGCGCGACTATGGCAATCGCGTGCACATTTGTCACGCATCCACTCAGGGAACCGTGGAGCTGCTCAAGTGGGCCAAGGAGCAGGAAATCCCGCTGACCGCTGAGGTCACCCCGCACCACCTGTTGATGACTGACGATAAGCTGCGCACCTACGATGGCCTCTTCCGCGTTAACCCGCCGTTGCGCGAGAAGCGCGATACCGAAGCCCTGCGCCAGGCGCTGCTCGACGGCACCATCGACTGCGTGGCCACTGACCATGCCCCGCACGGCTCCGAAGACAAGTGCGTGGAGTTTGAAAATGCCCGACCAGGCATGCTGGGCCTGGAATCTTCCCTGGCCGTTATCGCCAAAATCTTCGTTGAGACCGGACTGGCCGATTGGCGTTTTGTCGCCCGCGTCATGTCCGAGCGCCCGGCGGAAATCACCCGCCTGCCGGGTCACGGTCGCCCCATCGCAGAAGGCGAGCCCGCGAATTTGACCATTGTGGACCCAGCCCACCACTGGGTGTCTGATTCCTCCAAGCTGGCATCCAAGTCCGAAAACAACCCGTATGCAGGTGAAGAGTTCGGCGCCCGCGTTACCCACACCATTTTGCGAGGAGCCGTCACTTTTGACTTGGCAGCCTCCGAAGAAGACTAACCTTGCACACTGAGACCACCTATATGGCAGAGAAAGGCCACGACGTGACTGATAGAACCCCAGCAATCCTCGTTCTCGCGGACGGGCGCACCTTCCGCGGTTATGGCTTTGGTGCCACCGGCACCACCTTGGGTGAGGCCGTATTCACCACGGCGATGACCGGCTACCAGGAAACCATGACGGACCCGTCCTACCACCGCCAGATTGTGGTTTCCGCAGCGCCGCATATTGGCAATACCGGGTGGAATGACGAGGACAATGAGTCCCACGGCAACCGTATTTGGGTTGCTGGCCTCGTTATCCGCGACCTCGCCCAGCGCGTATCCAACTGGCGCGCAGAGCGCAGCTTGAGCGAGGAGATGGAAAAGCAAGGCGTCATCGGTATTCGCGGTATTGATACCCGCACCTTGGTACGCCACCTGCGCAACTACGGCTCTATTTCCGCCGGTCTTTTTTCCGGCGAGGATGCGCAGCGTCCAGTAGAGGAGCTGCTAAAGGAAGTAAAAGCCCAAGACTCCATGGAGGGCGCTGACCTTGCCGCAGAGGTATCTACGAACGAGCCCTACACGGTTGAGGCCGTGGGGGAGAAGAAGTACACCGTCGTTGCCTTCGATATGGGTGTGAAGACCGCGACCCCGCGCCACTTCTCGCAGCGCGGGATTGAGACCATCGTTGTGCCTGCAAATACCTCCTTTGACAAGGTGAAGTCCTATAACCCGGATGGCGTCTTCGTCTCCAATGGCCCGGGCGACCCGGCTACGGCCGATGAGATGGTAGGCATCATCAAGCAGGTGCTTGAGGCAAAGATTCCGTTCTTCGGCATCTGCTTTGGCAACCAGCTCCTCGGGCGCGCGCTGGGCCTGGATACCTACAAGATGAAGTTCGGCCACCGTGGCATCAACGTGCCGGTGCGCAATAACTTAACCGGCAAGATCGACATCACCTCGCAGAATCACGGCTTCGCGCTCAAGGCGCCGGAGGGCTATGACCTAGAGAGTAAAGACGCCGAGTTTGACACCGACTTCGGTCCCGCGCAGGTCACCCACATCTGCCTCAATGACGACACGGTGGAGGGCGTTGCTTTGAAGAATGGCATGGCCTATTCCGTGCAGTATCACCCCGAGTCCGCAGCTGGACCGCACGATGCCAATCCACTTTTTGATCAGTTCGAAGAACTGATGGCTAACCACACCCCGAATAAGTAAACAACCAGGAAAAGGAAGAAAAACTATGCCAAAGCGCAACGACATCAACCACGTCCTGGTCATCGGCTCCGGACCGATCGTCATCGGCCAGGCTTGCGAGTTCGACTACTCCGGCACTCAGGCCTGCCGCGTGCTCAAGGAAGAAGGCCTTCGGGTAACCCTGGTCAACTCCAACCCGGCCACCATCATGACCGACCCTGAGTTCGCGGACCACACCTACGTCGAGCCCATTGAGCCGGACTACATCGAGAAGATTTTGGTCAAGGAGCGCGAAGAGGGACACCCTATTGACGCTGTGCTCGCCACCTTGGGTGGCCAGACCGCGCTGAATGCGGCAGTCCAGCTGGACCGCAAGGGGATTTTGGACAAGTACGGCATTGAGCTCATCGGCGCCGATATTGACGCCATTGAGCGCGGTGAAGACCGCCAGAAATTCAAGGATATTGTCGCCTCCATTGGCGGCGAGTCCGCTCGCTCCGCGGTGTGCCACAACATGGATGAGGTACACGAGACCGTCGACAAGCTCGGCCTGCCCGTAGTGGTCCGCCCCTCCTTTACCATGGGTGGCTTGGGCTCTGGTCTGGCCTTCAATAATGAGGACCTAGACCGCATTGCTGGCGGCGGCCTGGCCGCGTCCCCTGAGGCCAACGTGCTTATTGAGGAGTCTATTCTCGGCTGGAAGGAATATGAGCTCGAGCTTATGCGCGATGGCGACGACAACGTCGTGGTCGTGGCCTCCATCGAAAACGTTGACGCCCTCGGCGTGCACACCGGCGATTCCGTTACGGTTGCCCCAGCGCTGACCCTGACCGACCGTGAGTTCCAGAAGATGCGCGACCTCGGTATCGCGATTATCCGCGAGGTCGGAGTCGATACCGGTGGCTGCAATATCCAGTTCGCCGTCAACCCGGAAGACGGTCGCATCATCGTCATCGAGATGAACCCGCGCGTGTCCCGTTCCTCCGCGCTGGCGTCCAAGGCCACCGGCTTCCCCATTGCTAAGCTGGCTGCCAAGCTCGCCATTGGTTATACCTTGGACGAGGTGCAAAACGATATCACCGGCGAAACCAAGGCCGCATTCGAGCCGACCTTGGACTACGTCATTGTCAAGGCCCCGCGCTTTGCCTTTGAGAAGTTCCCGGGCGCAGACGATACCCTGACGACCACCATGAAGTCTGTGGGCGAGGCCATGGGCATCGGCCGCAACTACATCGCGGGCCTCAATAAGGTCATGCGTTCTTTGGAAAACAAGCCCAATGGCTTCTGGACCAAGCCGGATGAGTACTTCGCCGGCGAGCGCGCTGGTGACCTCAAGGCGGTACTCAAGGATCTTGAGCGCCCGACCGAGGGCCGCATGTACGACATTGAATTGGCCCTGCGCCTCGGCGCCTCGGTGGACGAGGTCCATGAGGCTTCCGGCGTTGACCCGTGGTTCATCGCTGAGCTGGCCACGCTGGTAGCCTTCCGCCAAGAGCTTATCGATGCCCCAGTGCTCACCGAGGAGCTGCTGCGCGAGGCCAAGTTCTTTGGGCTTTCCGACGCCCAGATTGCCGCCCTTCGCCCCGAATTCAACGGCGAAGATGGCGTACGCAGCCTACGCTGGCGCATGGGTATCCGCCCTGTCTACAAGACCGTTGACACCTGTGCCGGCGAGTTCGAGGCACAGACCCCATACCACTACAGCTCCTATGAGCTTGATCCGGAAGCCGAGACCGAGGTTCGCCCCGCACCGGAAGGCTCCAAGGGTAAGGTCATTATTCTGGGCTCCGGACCGAACCGCATCGGTCAAGGTATCGAATTTGACTACTCCTGCGTGCACGCAGCTCTCGAGCTCTCGGAGCAGGGCTATGAGACCGTCATGGTCAACTGCAACCCAGAGACCGTGTCCACTGACTATGACACCGCGGACCGCCTCTACTTCGAGCCGTTGACCTTCGAGGACGTCATGGAGGTCTACCACGCAGAGGCCGCTTCCGGTGATGTTGCCGGCGTCATTGTTCAGCTCGGCGGCCAGACTCCACTGGGCCTTGCAGCCCGGTTGGAGGAGGCAGGAGTTCCTGTTGTGGGCACCAGCCCAGCAGCTATTGACTCCGCTGAGGACCGCGGCGAGTTTGGCAAGGTCCTCGACGAAGCCGAATTGGCAGCACCAGAGTATGGCACCGCCACCTCCTTTGCTGAGGCGCGCGAGGTTGCCTCCTCTATCGGCTACCCAGTATTGGTCCGCCCGTCCTATGTTTTGGGCGGCCGCGGTATGGAGATCGTCTACGACGAAAAGGCGCTGGAAGACTACATCGAACGTGCTACCGAGCTTTCCCCGGACCACCCGGTCCTAGTGGACCGTTTCCTAGATTCCGCGATCGAGATCGACGTCGACGCACTCTGCGACGGCAACGAGGTCTACTTGGGCGGTGTGATGGAGCACATCGAGGAAGCCGGCATCCACTCGGGCGACTCTTCCTGTGCACTGCCGCCTATGACGCTGGGACCAGAGGATATCGAAAAGGTCCGCACCTCCACCCGGCTTCTAGCGGAGGGTATTGGCGTCAAGGGCCTGATGAACGTTCAGTTCGCCCTGAAGGACGACATCCTCTACGTCATCGAGGCCAACCCACGTGCTTCCCGTACCGTGCCATTTGTCTCCAAGGCGACCGGCGTTCCACTAGCTAAGGCAGCTTCTCGCGTCATGATGGGCTCTACCATCGCGGAGCTGCGCGCCGAAGGCATGATTCCTTCTGAATATGACGGTGGTTCCTTGCCGCTGGAGCACCCGATCGCAGTCAAAGAAGCGGTCTTGCCGTTTAACCGCTTCCGCCGGACCGATGGCAGCCTGCTCGATACGCTGCTGTCGCCGGAAATGAAGTCCACCGGTGAGGTTATGGGCTTGGCTACCAACTTCGGTGCGGCCTACGCCAAAGGCGAAATCGCTGCCTTCGCCGTGCCGCCTACGGAGGGCACTATCTTCGTATCCGTCGCCAACCGGGACAAGCGCACCTTGATTTTCCCGATCCAGCGCTTGGCGAACATGGGTTACAACATCGTCGCTACCGCCGGTACGGCGCAGATGCTGCGCCGCAATGGCATCGAATGTGAGGTTGCCGCCAAGGTCTCTGAGGCTAAGGAAGGCGAAGAGTCCATCGTGGATAAGATCTTCAACGGTGAAATCGACTGGATTCTCAACACCCCTGCGGGCTCTGCAGGCGCGCGCCACGACGGTTACGATATCCGCGCTGCCGCGGTCCACATGGAAATCCCGCTGGTAACCACCGTGCAGGGCGTAACCGCAGCCGTCCAAGGTATCGAAGCGATGCGCATTGGCAACCTGCAGGTACGCGCGCTTCAGGAGCTTGAGCATGGCCCACAAAACTAAGGGATTTGGTGAGCTGCTTGAGGCAGCGGGCCAGGCGCGTGGTCGCCTCTGTGTGGGTATAGACCCGCATCCGTATCTGCTGGAAAAGTGGGGACTGGAGCCCACCGCTGATGGTCTGCGGACCTTCAGCATGCGCTGCGTAGAAGCCTTCAGCGATACCGCTGCCTTGGTAAAGCCGCAGGTTGCCTTCTTCGAGCGCTTCGGTTCCCAGGGGTTTGCGGTCCTCGAGGACGTCTTGGCGTCCCTACGCGAGGTGGGATGCCTGACCGTGGCCGATGCCAAGCGTGGCGATATTGGCTCGACCATGGCCGGCTACGCAGATGCTTGGCTAGGTGATAGCTCACCCCTGCGCGCAGATTCGGTGACCGTGTCTCCCTATCTAGGCGTTGGTGCGTTAGGCCCGGTGTTTAGCAAGGCCGAGGAAACCGGCTGCGGCGTATTCGTCTTGGCGGCTACCTCCAACCCGGAGGCACGTGCCATCCAAGCCGTCCCAGTAGGCGAGGAGAGCACCATCGCACAAGGAGTGGTCGATGAATGCGCCGCGCTCAATATAGCGGCGCAGAAGGCCGACAAGCCGGGAGACATCGGGGTAGTCGTTGGGGCTACTTTGGACAATCCGCCTCGCCTGGATGCGCTCAATGGCCCGGTTCTTCTGCCAGGCGTTGGCGCCCAAGGTGCTGGCCCAGAGCAGGTGCACAGCATTGTCTCTGCTCGGCCATCGCTGGGATTCGCGAACGTGTCCCGAGCAGTATTGGAACAAGGACCTGCTCTCGCTGACCTGCGCAAAGCGGTGAATCGCGTGGCTCAGGAGTTCCGGGACTAAAAGGGGCGGCGTGGCAGATTACTGGCCGCGCTGCTTACCTGGTACTTTGTTTAAGGTATGTGCGGTGACGTGCTAAAATAGGCGTGCTTTTGGACCCGCTAATCGTCACCGTTCAATGAGCAGTGCTAGGATTACCAGAAGTCGGTTTGCCCGAAGGTTATTGATAACTTTCCGCGGTGTATAAACTGCGTTAGGCAACCGTAATCTGGTACCAAGTACTAGACGTAACAGAATCAATCTAATGAATCGGAGGAAACCCGTGGCCCTTCCAAAGTTGACTGATGAGCAGCGCAAGGAAGCTCTCGCAAAGGCCGCTGAGGCCCGTAAGGCTCGCGCTGAGCTCAAGGCTGCGCTCAAGCGCGGCGAGACCGACCTGAAGGACGTGCTCGAAAAGGCTGAGACCGATGAGATCATCGGCAAGACCAAGGTTTCTGCACTCCTCGAGGCTCTGCCGAAGGTTGGCAAGGTCAAGGCTAAGGAAATCATGGAGGACCTGGAGATCGCTCAGACCCGTCGTCTGCGCGGCTTGGGTGAGCGTCAGCGTCGTGCTCTCCTCGAGCGTTTCGGTTACGGCGAATAGTTACAACCATGGCTGACGCAACTGCACGCGGTCGCCTCGTCGTTCTGGCGGGGCCATCCGCAGTGGGAAAATCCACCGTGGTTTCGCGTCTGCGCAGTGACGTCGAGGGGCTGTACTTTAGCGTGTCGATGACTACGCGCCAGCCCCGTCCCGGGGAGCAGGATGGTGTCGACTACTTCTTCGTCACCCCAGAAGCCTTCCAGCAGCGAATCGACGCCGGGGAAATGCTCGAATGGGCTGATATTCACGGTGGATTGCAGCGCTCTGGAACCCCTGCTCAGCCGGTAGAGGAAGCTTTGGCCGCAGGACGCCCAGTGCTCGTTGAGGTTGATCTTGCGGGCGCTAGGAGTGTTAAGAAAGCACTGCCGGAGGCAGACTTGGTCTTTTTGGCACCCCCATCATGGGACGTGCTTGTGGAGCGGCTCACCGGCCGCGGTACCGAGCCGCAAGACGTCATTGACCGTAGGTTGCAAACTGCGCATGAGGAACTAGCCGCACAGGATGAGTTCGACCACGTCGTTGTTAACGAGGATTTGGACCAGGCAGTGGCTGCCATCAGTGATATCCTGCAGGCATAGACCTCCTTTTTGACCATCTTCAATCAATGTAAAGGTGCATGTGACTAACGTGACCACCCCTTCTAACACTGAAGCCGCAAAGGCGGAGCCAGTATTTGATGATCCGATCGGCATTACTGATCCCCCGATCGATGAGCTTTTGGACAAGGTTTCCTCTAAGTACGCTTTGGTCATCTTCGCTGCTAAGCGCGCCCGCCAGATCAATAGCTACTACCAAGAGCAGGATGAAGGTGTCTTCGAATTCGTAGGCCCACTGGTTACTCCAGAGCCAGGCGAAAAGCCTTTGTCCATCGCATTGCGCGAAATTGACGCTGGCTTGCTGGACCACGAGGAAGGCAAGTAGCTAGCGCACAAGCGTGCAATAGCTTGTAGGCTCCACGCGTCGCCACGGACGTGTATCCCCGGCTAGGGGTGCACCTTCCCGGGGCGGCGAGTGGGGCCTTTCTTTGTGCCGCCAGGTACCATCGTGCGGTGTGATTGAAAAAGATAGCTCTCGCAATATTGTTGTAGGCGTTGCTGGCGGCATCGCCGCCTACAAAGCGTGCCACCTCGTGCGCAATCTCAAGGAGGCGGGCGATGATGTGCGCGTTGTCCCTACGGAAAGCGCACTAAACTTTGTTGGCGCTGCAACGTTTGAAGCCCTGTCCGGCCACCCGGTTTCCACCAGCGTTTTTGAGGCTGTGGATGAGGTGCAGCACGTTAACATCGGGCAGCGGGCGGATGCTGTGGTAATTGCGCCCGCAACTGCGGATCTAATCGCGCGACTGGCCGCCGGTCGGGCTGATGATCTACTTACGGCGACCGTGTTGGTGGCGACGTGCCCGGTCATCATTGCTCCGGCCATGCATACAGAGATGTGGCACAATCCCGCCACGCAAGACAACGTCGCTACTTTGCGGCGGCGCGGTATTACGGTTATTGAGCCCGCCCATGGCCGTTTGACCGGCAAGGACTCAGGTCCTGGTCGCCTTCCGGAGCCGGAGCAGATTGCTGAGGTAGTGCGCACCGAATTGGCTGGTTACCGGGTTGAACATACCTGGCAAGACAAAAGGGTAGTCATATCAGCGGGAGGCACCCAGGAAGAACTGGACCCAGTGCGGTACTTGGGTAATCGATCTTCTGGTAGGCAGGGATTCGCGCTCGCGGAATGGGCCGCCCAGAAGGGGGCTCAGGTCACCCTTGTGGCTGGGAATACTGCGCAGCTGCCTGTCCCCAGCGGTGCGAAGGTGCGCCACATTGTTTCCACCCGGGAACTGGAGGAAGCGATGCACGAAGAGGCCCGTGATGCGGACGTGATCATTATGGCTGCCGCAGTTTCTGATTTCCGCCCCGCGGAGGCAGCTGAGTCAAAGATGAAGAAGGGGCAAGCAGACGACGCACTCTCGGCCCTACATTTGGTAGAAAACCCGGATGTCCTCAAAGGGCTTGTGGCCGCACGAGAGCGCTCGGAGATTCCGGCGGAGTGTGTGATTGTGGGGTTTGCCGCCGAAACGGGTGACGCCCACAAGTCTGCCTTGGAATATGCCCAAGAAAAGTTTGTTCGCAAAGGCTGCGATGTGCTTATGGCCAATGAGGTCGGTAGGGCCAAGACCTTTGGCCAAAAGTCGAATGAGGGATGGATTTTGCGGCCAGATTCCGCGCCGCAACGGGTGGAACATGGCTCGAAACAAGTAGTCGCCGCACAGATTTTGGCGGCTGTGAATGAAATGTTTCGGGTGTAGACAGCTAAAATTGCATTTATAGACCGCTTGGTCTAGGATTGCGAGGTATTAGGCTTGGGCGTAGAAACCCACAGCATCGAATCAACAGTGAGAACGAAGGAAGTTTTTGTGACTGATAACGCTGCAGTGGCAACTCGTCTTTTTACCAGCGAGTCCGTTACGGAAGGCCATCCCGATAAGATTTGTGACGCCATCTCGGACGCCATCCTCGATGCCCTGCTGGAAAAGGATCCCGTATCCCGCGTCGCCGTTGAGACGTTGGTTACCACCGGTCAGGTTCACGTGGTGGGAGAGGTACGCACCGAGGCATATGTAGAAATCCCGGCGCTCGTGCGCAATACCCTAAAGTCCATTGGCTTTACCTCCTCTGAGGTGGGATTTGATGGCAATACCTGCGGTGTCAATATTGCCATCGGTGAGCAGTCCCAGGAGATCGGCGCCGGCGTAGATAACTCCACCGAAGCCCGCGCCCATGACGAGGACTATGACGAGGAAAATGACACCGCTGGTGCAGGTGATCAGGGCTTGATGTTCGGCTATGCCTCCAATGAGACCGCCGAGTATATGCCCCTGCCTATCGCCTTGGCACACCGGCTTTCTCGCCGCCTGACGCAGGTGCGCAAGGAGGGCATCGTGGATCACCTGCGTCCGGATGGCAAGACCCAGGTGACCTTCGCCTATACCGATGACAATGAGCCTTCCCACCTAGATACCGTGGTGATTTCTACTCAGCACGATACTGAGGTTGATAGCGCTTGGCTGGAGGGCCCATTGCGCAGCGAGGTCCTTGAATGGGTCATTAAGGACGCGGGCTTGGAGAAGTACTACACCGAAGACACGACGTTGTTGGTCAACCCTTCAGGGTCTTTCATTCTCGGTGGACCCATGGGTGATGCCGGTCTTACCGGCCGGAAGATCATCGTCGATACCTACGGTGGTATGGCTCGTCACGGCGGTGGCGCCTTCTCCGGTAAGGACCCCAGCAAGGTAGACCGCTCCGCTGCTTATGCAATGCGCTGGGTGGCTAAGAATATCGTCGCCGCTGGTTTGGCGGATCGCGCCGAAGTTCAGGTTGCCTACGCAATTGGTCGTGCTAAGCCGGTGGGCTTGTACGTGGAGACGTTCGGCACTGCCAAGGAAGGCCTGAGCGATGCGAATATTCAGGCTGCGGTAAATCAGGTATTCGACCTGCGTCCAGCCGCGATTATCCGCGAACTCGACCTGCTACGGCCCATTTATGCCCAGACTGCGGCCTACGGTCACTTTGGCCGTACCGATGTTGAGCTGCCATGGGAACAGTTGAACCGAGTAGAAGCACTGCGCGCGGCCGCCGGTCTGTAGAATCGGGGCTTATGCCTAAGAAAACACCCGCCACCCGGAAACCGGTTGTGCGGGTGTTGCCTCTTTTAGGGGTCGCGCACCTCGATCGGGGCTTTGATTACCTTATAGAAGAGGCAGATTCGGAGGACGTTCAGCCGGGGATTAAGGTCCGCATCCGCTTTAATGGACGCTTGGTTGATGCGATAGTGCTAGAGCGCCTGCATGATTCTGAATTTGGCGGTAACCTGCGCTTTATCGAGCGCATCATCTCACCGTTCCAGGTGTATCCGCCGCAGCTTGCCCGGCTTATCGACGCCCTAGCGGACCGCTATGGCGGAGTGCGCTCAGATATTATCCGCTCTGCTATTCCACCTAGGCACGCAAAGGCGGAGGAATCCGATTTGGAAACCCCGTGGGAGGAGCTCGGTACCACGAGCGAGCCTGACCTTTCGGGGTGGTCTGCTTATGAGCATGGTGAGGCTTTCGTTGATTCAATCCTGTCTGGCAAGCTCGCCCGTGCCGCATGGCAAATCGCCCCGGGCGATGATTGGGCGCATGCCTTAGCTGCGCTCGCGGCCAAGGTGGCGTTAGACGGAGGCGGGGTGCTCTTAGTTGCCCCGGACCAGAAGAGCGTTGATGCGGTAGAAGCCGCCCTTCGCCAGGTATTAGGGGCGAAGCAGATTACAGTGCTGACTAATAGTATGGGCCCGCAGGCCCGCTACCGCCGCTACCTATCAGCCCTGGTAGGCCAGGCGCGCGTCGTAATTGGTACTAGGTCCGCCGCCTTCGCCCCAGTAAAACATCTACAGCTGGCGGTTATCCTCGATGATGGCAACGATAATCTGGTAGATAACCTCAAACCTTATGTCCATGCCAGGGAAGTGCTAACCACCCGTTCTGCTTTTGAAGGTTGCAGCATGGTCTTGGCAAACCATTCGCGGACTGCGGAAACGCAGCTCCTCGTGGAGTCAGGCTGGGCGCACGATGTGGTCGCCAAAGAACAAACGATCGGGGCGCGTTGCCCAGCCATTGAGGCGGTAGGCCCATTCGGTCTATCGATTGCTCGCGATTTAGAAGGCGGCACCACTTCAGTTCAGGCACAGGCCTTCCAAGCCGCCCATCAGGCGCTGGATAGGGGAGAGCCGGTATTGGTGCAAGTACCGCGCAAGGGATACGCACCAATTTTGGCCTGCGGCCGATGCCGCGCGCCGGCGCGCTGCCGGCACTGCAACGGGCCATTGGGGCTGCCGCCGACGGGGGCGTCGCCAAGCAAGGGCGGCGCGGAGGAGACAGGAATGCCCACCTGCCGCTGGTGCGGTCGCATCGAGGCGCGCCATCGCTGCAGTGAATGCGGATCCCCGCGCCTGCGCGCCATCGTTTTAGGCTCAGAGCGCACCGCGGAGGAATTGGGCCGTGCCTTTCCTAATACCCGGGTAGTGGTCTCTGGCGGAAATAAGATCCTCGAGGCAGTGGATAATGCGCCGGCCCTTGTCATCGCCACCCCTGGCGCCGAACCGAATGTACGAGATGGCGCCTACGGTGCGGCGCTGCTCTTGGACGCTGGTGCATTGCTCAACCGCCAAGATCTGCGTGCTACTGAAGACACGTTATCGAAGTGGGCGCAGGCGGCCACGCTAGTGCAGCCGCATTTCAAGGGCGGCCGGGTAATTGTGGCTGCCGATGAGTCTCTTAGCGTGGTTCAGCATTTCTTGCGCTGGGATATGGTTGGCGCGGCCGCAGCCGAGCTTGCTGCCCGACGAGAAGTAAGATTCCCACCTGCGGTGCACTTTGCCGCCATTGATGGTGCGGATGCGTCCCTGGATGGCTTTGCTGAGCTTGTGGATCTTCCTGAGCATGCGGAGGTTTTGGGCCCAGTTCCTCTTCCCCCGGGCCATAGCCTGCCCGGCGACTACGATAGCCAGCGCTTTGGTCCCGCGCAGCGGCTGGTGATCCGCACCCCATTGGGGCCTCGTTCCCAATTAGGGCGCGCCTTGCGCAGTGCAAACGCGGCACGTAGCGCGCGCAAGGATGACTTGCCACTGCGTATCGTGGTTGACCCCATCCACGTGGGTTAGCCGTAGCGGGCGGCTAGGGCTTATGCGCTAGTCTCGACGGGGAAACCCTCCATTGTCAGCCGGCTTTATTTCAGCGCATTAGAAAGGTGTGATTGCCATGTCTCTTCGCGGAATCCGTATCTACGGCGACCCTGTCCTGGGCAGTCGCGCAGAAGAAGTAAGCACGTTCGATAGCGGACTGCGTATTTTGGCCAACGATATGCTCGAGACCATGGATGAAGCTGGGGGAGTAGGGCTGGCGGCCAATCAAGTGGGCATACTCAAACGGACTTTTGTCTATGACTGCTCGCACACCCAATCTGGCTTGCGTGGCGCGATTGTTAATCCCGTCTGGACGCCGCTGGGCGCGCAGCAGCAAACAGGCCCGGAAGGGTGTCTTTCTATTCCCGGCATTAGCGCGCAAACCACCCGCTTCAACCGCGTCTTTGTCAGCGGTCAGGATATAGAGGGCCGCCCCTTATCCATGGTGGCCGCGGGGCTGATGGCTCGGTGCATCCAGCATGAAACGGACCATCTCGATGGAGTGCTTTTCCTGCAGCGCCTCGATGCCGTGGACCGAAAAGACGTTATGCGCGCCATCCGTGAATCCGAGTGGTTTAACGCCTCATAGCCCGCTTACTGTGGCGGCAGCGCTACGGCGTTGTAGCCTAGTAGTTTGAACGAGATTAATAGGAGAGTTTCCCCGCATGCGGATTATTTTTGCCGGTACCCCTGAGCCCGCCGTTGTGGCCTTGGAAAAGCTAATTGCCTCCTCGCATGAGGTGGTGGCGGTAATTACCCGCCCAGATGCTAAGAAGGGCCGCGGCCGTAGCCTTCACCCCAGCCCGGTGAAAGCAGTAGCCCAAGAACATGGCATCGAAGTGCTAACTCCTAGCAGCTTGCGTCCGGACACGGAGGACGGGCAGGCCCTGCGTGCCCGCCTGCGGGAGCTCGAACCCGAGGCAATTCCGGTGGTGGCTTATGGCAATCTGGTCACCAAGGACCTGCTGGAGCTGCCGCAGCATGGTTGGGTGAACCTGCATTTTTCCCTGCTCCCGGCATGGCGTGGCGCGGCACCGGTACAAGCTGCCATAGCTGCCGGTGATGAGATTACCGGCGCATCTACGTTCCGCATTGAAGAAGGCCTAGATACCGGTCCGGTGCTGGGCACCGTGACGGAGGAAATCCGCACCACCGATACTGCCGATGACCTGCTCACTCGCCTTGCCTATTCCGGCGGCGATCTGCTCGTCGCCACCATGGATGGCCTAGCGGCGGGTCAGTTGGAGGCACAACCGCAGCAGGGCGAGGCCACCTATGCCCCGAAAATCTCTACCGCACAAGCTCGCGTGGAGTGGTCCCAGCCTGCCTTTGCCATCGACCGGCATATTCGTGCGCACACCCCAGGTCCTGGCGCATGGACCATGTGGGACGAGGCCCGGGTAAAAGTGGGACCAGTAAGCCCCGTGGAGGCAGCAGCCGCGGTACCGGAGCACTTAGAGCCTGGGCAGCTCTACATTGCAAAGAACGCCGTTTTTGTTGGTACCGCAACGCAGCCGGTCCAGCTGGGTAAAATCCAGCCACCAGGCAAGAAAATGATGAATGCGGCCGACTGGGCCCGCGGACTAGGCAAGGATGCCGAGGTGAAGTTCCAATGAGTGGTGGTTTCCGTTCCCGTAGTAAATCTGGTGATAAGTCGCCGGAAGGCAAGCCGCAGGACCCCCGGAAATCCGGTGGAGCGAAAGGCCGTGGTGGCCGCCCGCACCAGCAGCAACATGGTGGACGTAACGGCCACCGCAGAGGTCGACAGGCTCATGCTTCTGGTCAGCGTTCCGGCAAGCGCCAGGAAGGCAGTCTGATTCAGGCTGCACTGACCGCTGGTGTGGACGCGCCGCGTGCGGTGGCTTTCGACGTCGTGCGTCGGGTGAGCGATGACGATGCCTTTGCCAACCTCATCTTGCCCACAGCACTGCGTAAGCAAAAGCTCACCGGGCGAGACGCCGCCTTTGCCACCGAGATCACCTACGGCACCCTCCGCACCCTCGGCGTAGTAGATGCCGTCATCGCAGAATGCTCCTCGCGCAGCCTCGAAGCCATTTCTCCAGCTGTGGTTGATGCCTTGCGCTTGGGCGCGTATCAGGTTCTCTATACCCGCGTGGAGGCCCATGCGGCGGTTGATACCACCGTGCGCTTGGTGGAAGCCAGCGGTGAGGTCAAGGCCAAGGGTTTTGCCAATGGCATTATGCGCACCATTACCCGCACGCCGGCCAAGGCGTGGCTGGACAAGCTTGCCCCGGAGGGAGAAATCGCCGGCATTGCCTTCAAACATGCCCATCCCACCTGGATCGCGGAATCGTTTAGTCGTGTGCTGGGGCTGGGCGAGCTAGAGGCCGCCCTGGCTGCGGACTCCGATAGGCCTGCGGTG
This sequence comes from Corynebacterium nasorum, assembly GCF_032821635.1. NCBI lineage: Bacteria > Bacillati > Actinomycetota > Actinomycetes > Mycobacteriales > Corynebacteriaceae > Corynebacterium > Corynebacterium nasorum. Next base: position 187,320 of record NZ_JAVBIE010000003.1, read on the forward strand.
CATCTGGTGGCCCGCCCCGGGGAAATCTCGGCCGAAGAATTAGCACTTGTGACCGGCAATGAGGAAGGGCGCTTTTCCCCCTACGCCGTGTATATGGAGTCCGGCGATCCCGGCCAATTGGAGCCGGTACGTCAGGGTTTGGCTGCAGTCCAAGATGAAGGCTCGCAGCTTATCGCCCGCGCGGTATGTGAAGCGCCGGTGGAGGGCGAAGACACTGGTCGGTGGCTGGATCTCTGCGCCGGTCCCGGCGGTAAAGCGGCCTTAATGGGTGCGCTTGCCCGCATCGACTCCGCGCACGTGGACGCGGTGGAGGTATCCCCGCACCGTGCGGCTCTGATTGAAAAAACGGTAAGTGATTTACCTGTGGACGTTCATGTGGCAGATGGACGCAATCCGGGCGTGGGTCAGGGGTTTGACCGAGTGCTTGTCGATGCCCCGTGTTCCGGACTCGGCGCACTCCGTCGCCGCCCCGAGGCGCGGTGGCGCAAGTCTGAGTCCGACATTGCCGAGCTTACTCAGCTGCAATTTGAGCTTTTATCCTCGGCCTTAAACCTGGTGCGCCCAGGCGGAGTGGTCATTTATTCCACGTGTTCGCCAGACTTGCGCGAGACTCGTGGCATCGTCGACCGCGCCGTACGCGAGCTCGGTGCCACAGAGCTAGACGCGCAGAGGCTCATTCCTGATATGGGCGATGTAGGGCATGAAAAGTCCGTGCAAATGTGGCCACATCGGCACGGTACCGATGCCATGTTCTTTGCGGCTCTGCGCCGCGCGGCTGACTAATCGCGATAGACTAGTGGGCATGTCCGCACCGATTATTTCCCCTTCCATCTTGGCCGCTGATTTTTCTCGCTTGGGCGAGGAATTAGCGGCGATTGAAACCGCAGACTGGGTCCATGTGGACATTATGGACGGGCACTTCGTGCCCAACCTGTCCTTCGGCCCGGATATCACGGCAACGGTCCATCGGCTTACCAATAAACCATTGGATGTCCACCTCATGATCGAGGAACCCGAGCAATGGGTGGAGACCTATGCCAAGGCGGGTGCGCATACCATTATCTTCCACGTGGAGGCTGTCGCCGATGAGCAGGCGGCGGTGGATGTGGCGCAGAGCATTCGAGAACTAGGGGTGCGTGCTGCCTTTTCCATTAAGCCGGGTACGGCTATCGAACCGTGGCTGGATAAATTGCATCACTTTGATGAGGTGCTCGTGATGTCCGTGGAGCCTGGTTTTGGCGGGCAGAAATTCATGCCAGAGATGCTGGAAAAGGTCCGGGTGCTGCGCCAAAGTATTGATGAGCAGGGGCTCGACACCGTCATCGAGATTGATGGCGGAATTTCGCCAGACACCATCGCCCAAGCCGCCGCGGCTGGGTGCGATGCTTTTGTAGCTGGCTCGGCCGTATTCAAGGCAGAAGATCCCGCCGGGATCGTACATCAGCTGCGTGAATTGGCGGCTGGTGCCTAGTGGGCGCGGAGCTAGAGGAGAGTACCCTTTCCGCAGCGCTGTCTCGGGCAATGGCCGCGGGAGCTGAGGTGCGTGGAACCACGAGCCCCAACCCGCCGGTGGGCGCGGTCATCGTGTCCACTGCCGGTGACATCGTGGGCGTCGGTGCTACGCAGCCCGTGGGAGGCGCGCATGCCGAGGTCATGGCGTTGCGCGAGGCTGGCGATAGGGCGCGAGGAGCCACTGCCGTGGTCACCTTGGAGCCGTGTGCGCATACCGGTCGCACGGGTCCGTGCGCACAGGCGTTTATCGATGCCGGCGTGGCTCGCGTGTACTACCTTCATGCAGACCCCACTCCGCAGGCCGCCGGTGGAGCGCGCGTGTTGGCGGAGGCTGGGGTGGACGTCGCCAAGCTGGAAAAGCCCCCGCACGCCGATGATGCGCTCGTGCCTTGGCTCTTTGCCATGAAAGCACGCAGGCCGCACGTAACCTTAAAGTTCGCCCAGACGCTGGATGGCTTTACTGCCGCAGCGGATGGGTCAAGCCAGTGGATTACGGGCGAAGGGGCGCGCGATTGGGTGCATGCAGATAGGGCTCACCGCGACGCCATCATCGTCGGCACCGGCACTGCGCTTGCTGATAACCCGTCACTTACCGCGCGGTTTAGCGACGGCAGTTTGCGGGAACACCAGCCACGCCGGGTGGTAATTGGCAAGCGAGATTTGGAATCGGCAGGCGATGCGGCAAGCAACCTACGCGAGTTGGGATATGAGCACTACGACAGCATCGAGGAAGCGTTATACGAGCTCTACGCCAGCGGGGCACGCGACGTCCTTGTAGAAGGCGGCGCCGGACTCGCCAGTAGCTTCCTCAAGGCCGACTTGGTCGATGCTATCTCTGCCTATATTGCGCCCCTGTTGCTGGGGGAAGGCCGTGGCGTGCTCGCCCATCCCGTGACCCAGACTCTGGCGGGGGCCACCCGATTCCAGCGCGTGGGAATGAAGGCGCTGGGTGATGACGTTCTAATTGAATATGTGCGCTAGGCGCTCGGATTAGCAGATAACGAGAAAGGCTGGATGTGTTTACTGGGCTAGTACAAGAGTTGGGCACCGTAGCCGGTATGGAACCGCACGCGGACGCCTTGCGCTTGAGCATTCGCGCCCCGCGCACCGTCGCGGAGGCTGCACTGGGGGATTCCATTGCTATCGATGGCGTATGCCTCACCGTGGCGGATCTATCTGGAGATATATTTTGCGCAGATGTGATGCAGGAGTCCCTCGACCGGACAGCTTTGGGCCGCCTAGCTGAGGGCGATTCGGTCAATGTGGAACCGGCATTGCTGCCTACCACCCGGCTAGGCGGTCACATCATGCAAGGACACGTGGATGGCACCGCGACGCTGCAGAGCCGGACTACCTCCGAGAACTGGGATATCCTCCGGTTTAGCTTGCCCACCGAGCTTGCCCGGTACGTCGTAGAAAAAGGCTCAATTGCCGTTAGCGGCACCTCGCTGACTGTTAGCGCCGTGGGGCCGGACTGGTTCGAAGTATCCCTTATCCCCACCACTTTGCGGGACACTATTCACGGTGCATTGCCAGTTGGAGGAGAAGTCAACCTCGAGGTGGATGTGCTGGCCAAGTACGTAGAAAAGATGCTTCACCCCGAAGCGCTAACCCCTGAGGGCAAGGACTAGACTGCTACCTTATGAGCGCGAGTGATAATTGTATCCGTCTTGATTCCATTGAGCAGGCCATAGCGGATATCGCCGCTGGTAAGCCGGTAGTTGTTATCGATGACGAGGATCGCGAAAATGAAGGCGACCTGATTTTCGCCGCTGAGCTAGCCACCCCGGAACTGGTGGCCTTTATGGTGCGCTACTCTTCTGGATATATCTGCGCACCATTGTTGCCAGAAGATTGTAACCGCCTGAATCTACCGCCGATGTTGGCGGTCAACGAGGATGTGCGCGGCACCGCTTATACGGTGACGGTGGACGCAGCTACGGGTAGTACCGGTATTTCTGCGACCTCGCGGGCAGCAACTATTCGCCGGCTAGCAAACCCTGATACCACGCCGGGCGAATTCACCCGCCCGGGTCACGTGGTGCCGTTGTGCGCGCGCCCTGGTGGTGTTCTAGAGCGTGATGGCCATACGGAGGCTTCCATTGACCTTGCCCGATTGGCGGGCCTGCGCCCAGCCGGTGTGCTGTGTGAGATCGTTTCTGAGGATGACCCCACGGACATGGCACGGTCGCCAGAGCTGCGCCGCTTCGCAGATAAGCACGGCCTGTCCATGATCTCTATTGCACAGCTCATCGAGTGGCGCCGCCATAATGAGAACCAGGTCATTCGCCAGGTAAGCACCCAGCTTCCCACCGAGTATGGTCATTTCACCGCCATTGGCTATCGCCATGAAATAGATGGACAGGAGCATGTCGCGTTGGTGGCAGGCGATCCCGCCGAACTGCGCGGCGCGCGTGAGGTCATGGTGCGAGTCCATTCGGAATGCCTGACCGGTGATGCCTTCGGCTCGCGGCGCTGCGATTGCGGTCCGCAACTACATGAGTCCATGCGCCGTATCAGTCAGGAAGGCAACGGCGTGGTTATCTACTTGCGCGGTCAGGAAGGCCGTGGCATTGGTCTGTTGCATAAGTTGGAGGCATACCGGCTGCAGGATTCTGGCATGGACACCGTCGATGCCAACCTAGAACAGGGCCTGCCCGAAGACGCACGCGAGTATTCCGTAGCCGGCCAGATCCTGCGTGATCTTGGCATAGAGTCCGCGAACCTGCTGACTAATAACCCACATAAGGGCGAAGGCCTGAGCGGTTTTGGTGTGGATGCAGGTCATCACACCCCGCTAGCAACCCCGGCGCATGCGGATAATATTGAATATCTGCGTACGAAGCGCGACCGCATGGGCCACGATCTTCCGCAGGTTGCCCAGTGGGATGAGGCGCATAAGTAGATCTTTAGTAGCTCTGTGGAGATCACGCGAAAGGAAAGAAATGAGTAAAGAAGGCCTACCCGAAATTGCCCAGGTAGATGGCAGTGGACTGCGCGTTGCCGTGGTGACTGCGACATGGAACGCGGAGATCTGCGATCAGCTCCACGCCCAAGCGGTAGAGACCGCTACGGAAAATGGCGCCGAGGTTGCCGAGTACCGCGTAGTTGGCGCCTTGGAACTTGGCGTTGTTGTCCAGGCGGCCGCCCGCGCATACGATGCAGTGGTGGCATTGGGCTGCGTTATCCGTGGGGGAACGCCGCATTTTGACTACGTCTGTGACTCGGTTACCCAGGCGCTTACCCGCATCGCGCTCGATGAATCCACCCCGGTAGCGAACGGCGTCCTTACCGTCAATGACCAGCAGCAGGCCATTGATCGCGCCGGCTTTGCAGACTCGGCAGAAAACAAGGGCGCCGAGGCAATGATGGCGGCTTTAGATACCGCCCTGCAGTTGCGTAGACTAAACGCAGCAGAGAAGTAACTTTTAGCAATGCGTCAGCGCCCCACGCTAGATCACCACGATGGACTGTGGGGTGTTCCAGAGGAGTATGCACATGAACGAGGCGCAGGCCCCAAAGAATCCGCAGCGAAGCCGGCAGCTTAGCGACGCCGAAGTATTGGCCTATACCAGTGCCGATCCCTTTGCCCAGACAACGTCTAAGCCGTGGGAGTTTAAGGCGACCTCGCCCTTTTTGCGTAAGGTGGCAATCGGCTGGGTGATCCTCGTTATGGCTATCCATATCTTCATGGGAATCACCTTGGATGTGTCTTTTACCGGCGCGCATGTCACCACCATTGATAAATTCGCCTTTCCCGGCGTGGGCCTCCTTATTTCCATTTTGTCTTGGGTTGCCCTTAACCGGCCGCGCCTGCGCGCCAATGAGGATGGGGTAGAGGTCCGCAATATTGTGGGTACCCGCTTTTATCCCTGGCAGGTGGTCTATGGGCTGTCCTTCCCCGTGGGCCAACGTATGGCGCGTCTTGAGCTTCCCGAGTTCGAGTTCGTTCCCGTCTGGGCTTTGCAGTCTGGTGACAAAGACACCGTCATCGACAACGTTCGCCGCTTCCGCGACGTGGAAGCTAAGTACATGCCACAGGATTAACAATTGGCTGACCCCACTACCTACCGCCCGGCTCCGGGAACCATTCCCACTGACCCGGGCGTCTATAAGTTCCGCGATGAAAACCGCCGCGTAATCTACGTGGGCAAAGCCAAGAATCTGCGCGCGAGACTATCGAACTATTTTCAGGACATTACTCAGCTGCACCCGCGCACACGCCAAATGGTGCTCACGGCCAATTCCGTGGAATGGACGGTAGTGGCCAGCGAGGTAGAAGCCTTGCAGTTGGAGTACACGTGGATCAAGCGCTTTGATCCCCACTTCAACGTCATGTACCGCGACGATAAAACCTATCCTATGCTCGCGGTTTCGGTCGGAGAAACAGTTCCTCGCGCCTTTTTCTACCGCGGCCCTCGCCGCAAAGGCGTGCGCTACTTCGGCCCGTATTCCCATGCTTGGGCCGTGCGTGAAAGCCTAGACCTGCTCACCCGCGTCTTTCCCATGCGCACCTGTTCCAAGGGCGTTTATAACAGGCACGAGCGCCTTGGGCGACCGTGTCTATTGGGCTATATCGGCAAATGCGATGCGCCCTGCATCGGCCGGGTAAGCAAGGAAGAACACCGGGATACCGTCAATGAACTCGTTTCATTCATGAATGGAAACACCGGTGCAGTCCGCCGCAAACTCACCCATGACATGGAGCAGGCCGCCGAGAATCTAGAGTTCGAACGCGCCGCACGCCTGCGCGATGACTTGGGCGCTATTGACAAGCTCATGGAGCAACAGGCCGTGGTCTTCACCGACGGTACAGATGCCGATCTCATTGCTTTTAACTCGGATGAACTCGAAGCAGCGGTACAGATTTTCCATGTGCGTGACGGACGCATTCGCGGGCAGCGCGGGTGGGTAGTAGAACGCGCCGGTGACCAAGCTAGCTCTGAGCCCTTGGAAGAAGGCCAGCCTGATCCCGCGCTGCCGGCATTGGTACAAACTTTCCTCATCCAGTTTTATTCGGATGCAGTGGAGCGCGAGAAGCAGGAGGCGCGCGAGGACGCCGCGCTTGCTGCGGACGTAAAACGGCGCGGGGTGGACCAGGAATCGCACATGAAGTCCCGCCGTGTCCAAGTCATCCCACGCCAAATTTTGGTGCAGGCCCTGCCGGATGAACCCGATCAGGTCGTCGCCCTCTTAGAGGAACTGCGCGGTGCCCAGGTGGACCTGCGCGTTCCCCAGCGCGGCGATAAAAAACAGCTCATGGCCACGGTGGAGAAAAACGCCAAGGAGCAGTTGCGCCAGCACAAGCTCAAGCGGGTGGGAGACCTCACCGCCCGGTCGGCGGCTTTGCAAGATATTCAAGAGGCTTTGGGCATGGAGCAAGCCCCATTGCGCATCGAATGTACCGATATCTCCCATATTCAGGGCACAGATGTGGTTGCTTCTTTGGTGGTTTTTGAAGATGGCTTGCCCAAAAAGTCGGACTATAGGCGCTACCGCATTAAAGAGGCAGCGGGCGATGGCCGCTCTGATGACGTCGGATCTATCGCAGAAGTCACTCGCCGTCGGTTTAAGCGTTATAAGGAAGACAAGCTGGCCCAACCGGATGAGGAAGTAGAAGAGTCTTCTTTCGCGGAAGAAAAAGTGGCGGAAGAATCTGCCGAGGCAGGCCGACGCTTTGCGTATCCACCGCAGCTTTTCATTGTGGATGGCGGCGCACCCCAGGTTGCCGCAGCTCAAGAGGTATTCGATGAGTTGGGCATTGTGGATGTGACCTTGGTGGGCCTGGCCAAGCGCCTCGAGGAAATTTGGGTTCCCGGTGATGATGAGCCGGTCATTTTGCCGCGAAACTCGCAAGCTCTTTTTCTCCTGCAGCAAATTCGCGATGAAGCGCACCGCTTTGCCATCACTTATCATCGGCAACAGCGCTCTAAGCGAATGCGCTCTTCAGTACTCGACTCCGTTCCGGGCCTAGGTCCGCAGCGGCGCACCGATCTGGTGAAGTATTTTGGCTCGGTGAAAAAGCTCAAGGCCGCCACGGTGGAAGAGATCTGTGAGGTAGATGGCTTTGGGCCAAAGCTAGCCCAGACCGTGTACGAGAATTTGCACGATTCTACGGGTAAATAAGGGGCATTCTCCTAGGAGCGGCGAATCTTAAAGCGCTAGACTGAGGGGCATGACGCATTTCGAAACTCCACCCATTTTGATAACCGGCATGTCCGGCGGCGGGTTGAGTTCCGCTGCCAAAGTATTTGAGGATAAGGGCTACTATGTGGCCCATAATATTCCGCCTCGCGCCATTGTGGATCTGCTTAAGCTGTGCAACCAGGAAGAAACTCCGGTGGGCAAGGTTGCTGCCGTAACGGATGTGCGCTCGCGCATGTTTCCAGGGTCTCTGCTAGAGATTATGGAAGAGCTCACAGAATTGCATATGAAGCCCACTGTGCTCTTTTTGGATGCGCGTGATGATGTGCTCATTCGTCGTTTTGATTCAGTACGGCGCACCCACCCATTGCAGGAGGGCGACACCCTCAAGGTAGGCATTCAACGCGAGCGTCAAGCAGTAGCAGACGTGCGAGCTCATGCAGACATCATTATTGACACCACCAACCTATCCATTCATGATCTCCGGCGTGCTATTGAGGCGGCGTTTGGTGAGATGCAAAATGAAAAGCAGCATGTGACCGTTGAATCCTTTGGTTTTAAAAATGGTTCACCCCGCGATGCAGACTTGGTGGTTGATGTGCGTTTCCTACCCAATCCCTATTGGGTACCAGAGCTGCGTAGATACCGTGGCACGGATGAGCCGGTTGCTCAGTATGTGCTCTCACAGCCAGCGGCACAGGAATTCGTGGATAATTTCATAAGGATGTTTTCCACCATGCTGGATGGTTACCGGCACGAAGGGAAGAATTTCATAACTTTAGGCGTGGGCTGTACGGGTGGCCATCACCGCTCCGTTGCCGTAGCAGAGGCTATTGCGGCACGGTTGCGGGACAATGACATTTTGGACGTCAGCACCTTGCACAGGGATATTGCTCGAGGCTAGAGCGCAGGAGTTTTAACGCTTTTATGACCAATCCTTCACACATGGTCTGCCTAGGAGGCGGCCATGGACTTTATCAGACTCTTTTGTCCGCCCGATTGAGCGGAGCAGGCGACATTTCCGCCATTGTTACTGTTGCAGATGATGGTGGCTCCTCCGGCCGATTGCGCCGCGAGCTAGAAATAATCCCGCCTGGAGATCTGCGCATGGCGCTAGCTGCGTTGGCTAATAGTGATCCGGTGGGTGACCTCTGGGCGCGTACCTTGCAGCACCGTTTTAGAGGCACCGGTGCAATGGCGGGGCATGCGGTGGGCAATCTAATGATTGCAGGGTTGACCGAGGTGCTCGGTGATTACCAGGCCGCGTTAGATACCATCGCAGAGCTTACTAATTCCCAGGGCCGGGTATTCCCTGTGGTCAACCAAGCCTTAGAGATTGAGGCGGAAGTAGCCGGGCTTGACGACGACCCCCGTGTCATGCGCCAAGTCCGGGGGCAGGTCGCGGTTGCCTCCACACCGGGGCAAGTCCGGCGTGTGCGTATCGTGCCGGAAAACCCCAAAGCAAATCCGGATGTCCTCGATGCCATTGAGCGCGCGGACCTAATTACTATTGGCCCGGGTTCTTGGTTTAGTTCGGTATTGCCACATACTCTCGTGCCTGAGGTCGTGGAAGCCATTTCTGCGTCTGATGCGCTGCGCGTAGTTGTTTTAAACCTTTCCGCCGAGCCGGGCGAAACGCATGGTTTTTCCGCAGAGCGCCATTTGCATGTGCTTTCTCAGCACGCCCCGGATTTGCGCATTGATCGCATTCTGGTGGACGGGGCGGCTTTGCCTACTGATAGTGAGCGCGTGTATATCCAGCGCGCCGCCCAGTCCCTTGGTGCCCGTGCCACGTTCGCGGATGTGAGCGAAGTTGATGACAATGGCCGGAGCATCAATAAACACGATCCGGAGAAGCTGTCTGCGGCACTCCTCGACCTGTATTCGGACTATCGCAACACTGGCGATCCCAACCGGAGCTGATACATCTCGGCAAAGTCCCATCCGCTCGCGTCGTTCGGGTTCGGCCGACTGCGCGGTGCCTGAGCGCGCGCGGTATGATGGCAGAAATCCTTTCACCGCACCGGGCCTTGCATAGTGGCCCTGGCCTGTGCGTATATCTTGTGACTGTGAGAAAAGAAATGGGGCGAACTAGGTGACCACACCATTGACCGACCAGGTCAAAGAAGAATTGACGGCTGTCGTTGTGCCACGCCAGTCCGCTCGCGCTGCCGAACTAGCCGCGATGCTGCGATTCGCCGGCGAGCTAGATATTTCCGGCGACAACATGGCCTATGAGTTGGAATTAGAAAGCCACGCTATTGCGCGGCGCGTGATCGCTGCACTCGATGAGCTTTATGGGATTTCCGCTGATAGTCACGTAGCGGGCCCAGCAGGAACCACGAAGAAATCCCGAGTTACGGTGCGCATTTCCACCGGGGCGAAGGAACTTACGCGCCGTCTCGGCCTTATTACCCGCTCCGGCCACGCGGTAGTGGGTTTGCCCCCGCAGGTCATTTCCGGCACCGTCGCTGATAGCGAAGCAGCGTGGCGCGGAGCCTTCCTAGCCCATGGCAGCCTCACGGAGCCGGGTCGTTCTTCTGCGCTTGAAGTTACGTGCCCGTGCCAGGAGGCGGCATTGGCCCTAGTGGGTTGCGCCCGCCGCTTGGGCATTTCTGCCAAAACCAAGGAAACTCGCGGGGAAGACCGCGTCGTCGTCCGCGATGGCGATGCCATTGGGGCACTGTTGACCCGTATGGGCGCTCAGGAGACGCGATTAAGCTGGGAAAAGAAGCGCGTCAAGCGAGAGGCGCACGATACGTCCCGGCGCTTGGACAATTTCGATGATGCAAATCTCCGTCGCTCGGCTCGTGCTGCAGTCACCGCGGCGGCCCGCGTTGACCGAGCGATGGAGATCCTTGGTGATGACGTTCCCGAGCACCTTGCTGATGCAGGACGCCTGCGCGTGCAGCACCGTGAGGCCTCGCTGGAAGAATTGGGCCGCTTGGCTGAGCCTCCCATGACTAAAGATGCGGTAGCCGGGCGTATTCGCCGCTTGCTATCTATGGCCGATAAGCGAGCGGAAGAGCTTGATATCCCCGATACTAACCAAGCGATCACCGACGACCTCTTCAAAGAGTCCTAAACGCCGCAATCACCGGCACATACACAACTCCCCGCAGCGCGGATACCTAAGCGGTAGCCGCTACTGCGGGGAGTTTCCTCTGTGATAGCTAGCTGGTGGGGAAACCAGCTAGCCGCGGAGAATTAAATGCCTAGGGAACGAGGAATCCGAGGGCGTTGGTCATCAAGAACACGATGATGCACACAACGGCCAAGAAGACCACGGAGTAGCCCACTACGTTTTTCAGGATGACAGACTCCTTGCCTTCCATCTTTACAGCGGTGGCCGCAATAGCGAGGGACTGCGGGGAGATCATCTTGCCCACAACGCCGCCTGCGGTATTAGCGGCCAGCATGAGGTCCGGGTTCACGCTGATACGCTCGGCCGCTGCTACCTGCAGGTTGGCGAAGAGGGCATTGGCGGAGGTATCGGAGCCGGTGACCGCTGTACCAATCCAGCCCAGTACCGGAGCGAAGAGTGCGAAGATGCCGCCCGCAGAAGAGACGAACTCACCAATAGCAATCGTTTGGCCGGAGTAGTTCATCGTATAAGCCAATGCCAGCACCAGAATGATGGTGAGGGCCGAGAACTTCATGCGGCTGGCGACGTCCCCAAAAGCGCTGACCGGCTGCCCGAAGCTGAGACTGTAGCGGCCATTTTCATTAAAGAAGTGGTAGACAACCGCAACGATAATGCCCGAGAGCAGCAGGAGCGTACCTGGGTTACCAAAGACATTGAAGCTGAAGCTAGTGTCCATAAGGTTGCCGTCGGCGTCGATAATCGCGTCATCCAGCAAAGGCCAAGCAAAGTGGAGCTTGAGGAAACCAAAGATGGCTGGGGCCGCAGTAGCAACAGCAAAAACAATAGTTACTACAGCGTAGGGAAGTAGCGCCATCCAAATGCGGCGACCATTCAGGTCAGTGGTCGACTCAGCGGCGGGCAGCTCGAGGCGCTCGCGCAGCTCCTTAACACCCTTAGGCTTCCACACTCGGAGGAAGGCAAAGGCACAGCCCAGGGAAACGATGCAGGCGATAACATTGGTGAGCTGGTAAGCAAAGAACGTTGCGGCCAGCCACTGTGCCAAGGCAAAGGAAACGCCAATCACTGCGGCTGCCGGCGCAGTTTCCTTGACGCCGCGGACACCGTCCAAAATAAAGGCGATCAAGAAAGGCACGACGGCGGCGATGATGAGCACCTGCAAAGAGATAAGTGCGGCAATATCATGGGTTTGTTCAGCGCTGCGTCCAGCGACCTCGCCAGCGGTGGTCACTGGGATGCCCACCGCGCCGAAAGCAACCGGGGCCGTATTAGCAATGAGCACTACGATTGCTGCGCGTAGGGGCTTTACACCGAGTGCCATAATCATGGTCGCGGTAATGGCTACGGGTGCGCCGAAGCCGGCGAGGGCCTCTAGCAAGCCGCCAAAGCAAAAGGCGATAAGAATTGCTTGGATGCGAATATCGCCATCGCCTAGAAGGTCGAAGGTTTTACGAAGGTCCTCGAAGCGTCCTGAAGCGACGGTGATTTCATAAAACCAGATTGCGGTAATGATTACCCAGACAATGGGAAGTAGTCCGAAAAGGCCGCCGCGCACGGCGGAGGACAAGGCCATATCTACCGGCATAGAAAAGCCGACGATGGCGATAAGAAGGGATACTGCGAGGGCGACGGCGCCAGAAGTGTGTGCGCGCGCTTTGACGCCGAGCAGCATGATAAAGAATGCGATGAGAGGGAGAATCGCCACCAGGGCGGTAAGCCCGAGGCTGTCACCCACAGCAGAGGTATTAATTTCGAACAAGAGACGTCCTTGGGTTCTACGGTGGTCCTGCCCGTTGAAGAATAACGAGCACCTGAAGCATTCTCACGGTGACCAACGATTGCGCTGGAACAGATGTAGTGGACTGAAACGCGAATGTGAGCCAGTGAGTATTGAAAGCATATCGTGTGATGGTCGAGGCGAAAACAATTCGGTCGACTTGATTGCCATCAGGACTGAGGCTCGGAAATGTCCGACCGGACAGAGGCGGGCGTAACCCTGGAAGCTATACAGTGATATATTTCACGTTAACAGCGTCAAGGCCACATAAACCCACGCGTTCGGGCGTATCCAGCGGGTTTATGGCGGAGAAATAAAAAGGATCGGCAAAGTGTACGCTCTTTTGGATAATCTGTCATCCGATAGTTCTCAAGGCTGCTAGGGCACTGCACTGTTAAAAAACGCTCGGTAGTATCGGCACTGTAAGGGAAAACGCTCGGGCGCTTCTCAAGCACCGAATATATCGAAGGGCCCGCGCACATACCCATACGCACATTTACTCGACTCTTTGAGGAGAAATACAGTGACTATCCGCGTAGGTATCAATGGCTTTGGCCGTATCGGCCGCAACTTTTTCCGTGCAGTCGCTCAGGGCGACAACAACCTCGAAGTTGTTGCAGTAAACGACCTGACCGATAACGGTACGTTGGCTAACCTGCTCAAGTACGACTCCGTACTGGGCCGCTTCGATGGCGAGATTACCCATGATGATGAATCCATTACGGTTAATGGTCACCGCATCGTGGTCACCGCGGAGAAGGACCCGAAGCAGCTCAAGTGGGGCGAATACGACGTAGACCTCGTGATCGAGTCCACCGGCCGTTTCACCAATGGCAATGACGCCAAGGCTCACCTCGAGGCTGGCGCCAAGAAGGTCATCATCTCTGCTCCGGGCAAGGAAGTAGACGGAACCTTCGTCTATGGCGTTAACTCTGACACCTACGATCCGGCAAACCACAATGTTATTTCCGCAGCATCCTGCACCACCAACTGCCTGGCGCCGATGGCAAAGGTCCTCAATGACAAGTTCGGCATCGAAAAGGGCTTGATGACCACCGTCCACGCCTACACCGGCGACCAGCGCATCCAAGACGCACCGCACAAGGATCCGCGCCGCGCCCGCGCCGCTGCTGTAAATATGGTGCCTACCTCCACCGGCGCAGCTAAGGCTGTCTCCCTGGTACTGCCTGAGCTGGAAGGCAAGCTGGATGGCTACGCCATGCGTGTTCCAGTTATCACCGGCTCTGCTACCGACCTGACGTTTACCGCTTCCCGCGACGTAACCGTTGAAGAGATTAACGCCGCCCTGAAGGAAGCTGCTGAAGGCGAGCTCAAGGACACCCTCGCTTATACCGAGGACCCGCTGGTTTCCACCGATATCGTAACCTCCCCGCACGGCTGCATTTTTGACTCCGGCATGACCAAGGTCTCCAACGGCAACCTCGTTAAGGTTCTGGGCTGGTACGACAATGAGTGGGGATACACCTCCCAGCTTGTACGTATGACTTGCCTGGTGGCAGACAAGCTCTAAACTTAGAGCTTTAATAGAGCTTTAATAATGAGAGTCCGGCCCCGATGCAAGCCTAAACGGCATTGTGTCGCGGTCGGTATTCTTATATCTACAGCCTTGTGAACAATCCGAATTTAAGAAGGAGAAAATAATGGCTTTCCAGACTCTGGATGATCTTCTCAAGGAAGGCGTCGAATCTCGTCACGTCCTTGTTCGTTCTGATTTCAATGTTCCCCTTGATGAAGAAGGAAACATTACTGACCCGGGTCGCATTAACGCTTCTCTTCCCACCATCAAGGCTTTGGTGGAAGGCGGCGCTAAGGTCATTCTGTCCGCGCACCTTGGCCGCCCCAAGGGAGAGGTAAACGCTAAGTACTCCTTGGCCCCAGTCGCTGAAGCTCTGTCCGAGGCTCTTGGCCAGTACGTTGCCTTGGCCGGCGATGTCACCGGCGAGGACGCTCATGAGCGTGCGAACGGGCTCAACGATGGCGATGTCATGTTGGTGGAAAATGTCCGCTTCGACTCTCGCGAGACCTCCAAGGATGAAGCGGAGCGCGGCGCATTTGCTGATGAGCTCGTTGCTTTGGCAGCCGATAATGGCGCTTTCGTCTCCGATGGCTTTGGCGTTGTCCACCGTGCCCAGGCATCTGTGTATGACGTCGCAAAGCGCCTGCCGGCTTACGCAGGCAAGCTCGTAGAAAAGGAACTCTCCGTCCTTTCCACCGTGGCCCAGAAGCCGGAGCACCCATACGTAGTAGTACTTGGCGGCGCCAAGGTCTCGGATAAGCTCGGCGTAATTGAGGCGTTAGCAGATAAGGCAGACAAGGTCATTATCGGTGGCGGCATGTGCTACACCCTTCTGGCCGCCAAGGGCTACAACGTCCAGGAGTCCCTCCTGCAAGAAGACCAGATTGATAACTGCAAGGAGCTGCTCGAACGCTTCGGTGACAAGCTGGTCCTTCCTGTGGATCTCATTGCCGCAAGCAAGTTCGCAGCGGATGCGGAACACCAGGTTGTCGAGCTCGACGGCATCCCAGAGGGCTGGATGTCCCTAGACATCGGGCCAAAGTCTGTGGAGCACTTCGCAGAGGTGCTTGCTTCTTCCAAGACCGTCTTCTGGAACGGTCCGATGGGTGTCTTCGAAATGGAGGCCTTCTCCAAGGGTACTGCGGGCGTCGCGCAGGCTATTATCGACGCCACCGAAAACAACGGCTCCTTCTCGGTTGTCGGTGGCGGCGATTCCGCGGCCTCCGTGCGCATGCTCGGCCTGGACGAGGATGGCTTTAGCCACATCTCCACCGGTGGCGGCGCCTCCCTTGAGTACCTAGAGGGCAAGGAGCTTCCGGGCGTCTCCGTCCTTGAAGCCTAAAATCTGCTGAGTCACTTGCTAAAAGAGAGGAAAAATCATGGCACGTACGCCACTTATCGCAGGTAACTGGAAGATGAACCTCGACCACGTCGAGGCTATCGGTTCCGTTCAAAAGTTTGCGTTCTCCCTGCCTAAGGACTACTACGAAAAGGTCGACGTGGCCTATATGGTCCCGTTTACCGATATTCGCACCATCCAGACGCTGGTAGAAGGCGACAAGTTGCAGATCACCTACGGCGCGCAGGACATCTCTAAGCATGAGTCTGGCGCCTTCACCGGCGAGGTATCTGGTCAAATGCTAGCCAAGCTCGGCTGCAGCTGGGTAGTCGTGGGACACTCGGAGCGCCGTCAGTATCATGGCGAGACCGATAAGCTCGTCGCAGAAAAGGCCGCCGCAGCCTTGGATAATGACATTAGCCCCATCGTGTGCGTAGGCGAGCCACTGGCCGTTCGCGAGGCCGGTACTCACGTGGACTACGTGGTTAACCAGACCCGTAATTCTTTGGCTGGCCTTAGCGCTGAGCAGCTTGCCAAGACCGTCATTGCTTATGAGCCGGTCTGGGCCATTGGTACCGGCAAGGTAGCCTCCGCAGACGACGCACAAGAGGTTTGTGCCGCCATCCGCGAGCTCGTGAAAGAGCTCGCCGGTGACGAGGTAGCGGAAGGCATTCGTATTCTCTACGGCGGTTCCGTCAAGGTTGATTCCGTTGCGGAGATCGTCAGCAAGCCAGACGTAGACGGCGGCCTCATCGGTGGCGCCTCCCTGGTGGGCGAAGAGTTTGCCAAGTTGGCTGCCAACGCAGCTAATGCCCTGAACTAACAGGAGATATCACCTGTCACAGGTTCGCGTTCGGCGCGGGTTGGAATGGTTCCGGCCCGCGCCATCGTGTACAGTGGGCCGGTGTGACTGCTTTGCTGGACGCAAAGCCTAAAAGTACGATTCCGCGCTAGTGGGTGGCAAGAGTCAACCACAAGGCGCATGTTAGAAATAAGGATTATCCTCATGGTCTTGGCACTGGAAATCATCTTGGTCATCGCAGCTATTTTGATGTCCATCTTCGTGCTGCTGCACAAAGGTAAAGGCGGCGGCCTGTCCAGCCTCTTCGGCGGTGGCGTGCAGTCGAACCTTTCCGGCTCGACCGTCGTGGAAAAGAACTTGGATCGCTACACCGTGGTGATGGTTATCATCTGGCTGGCCTGCATTGTGGGCCTAAACCTGATCCAAGCCTTCGCTTAAGCGAAAAGCCAGGATAGCGAAAGCGCCGGCACTAGCTTCCTACCACTAATTTTCCTAGGGGATCTGAAAGTGGGGAAGCGGTGCCGGCGCTTTTCGATTGGCGTCAGGCGCTAAAAGCAATGTACCCGAACGCACACTGCGGATTGCCTGCTTATATCTCGGAAGCAGCGTCATCGGCAAGGAAGAGAACGGTTTCCTTCCTACCGTGTACGCCGGCTGCCGGCCATTCCTCGGCCGCAGCGCCCTCTACCACGTGCTTGGCCGCTTCCGACTTGGCTTCGCCGGCCACAAGGAGCCAAATGCGATCGGATTTATTGACCGCCGGAAGGGTGAGGGTAATGCGCTCGCTGGGCGGCTTTGGGGAATCGTGGACGGGAACAGCTAGTTCTTCTTGCTCCCGAATAGCGGAGGAATGCGGGAACAAGGAATTAATATGGCCCTCCTCACCCATGCCTAGTAGGTGTAGGTCGAAACCATGAGGGGCAAATTCCTTCAACTCTGGTTCGTATGCGCTTGCCGCTGCTTCCATAGACACCGCGCCCAGATCAAAACCGTGAATATTTTGGTTTGGGATATCTACGTGGTTGAGCAACGCATTGCGCGCCTGGCCCTCATTAGAATCTGCGTCGGAAACGGGTACATTGCGTTCGTCGCCGAAGAAAACGTGAACACGCGACCAATCGATGCGCTGAGCAGGAAAATTTTCACCTTGCTGCTGTGCGGCGAAATCCAAACGGGCCAACTCGTGGAGAACGCCAATTCCGGCTCCGCCGCCAGTGAGGACAACACGCGCGACACCATCGTCGTGGAGGCCGCCACCCGATGCTTGGATACGCGCTACGGTATCCACGAATTTCAGTGCGGCCTGGGAGATAAGGTCATCCACATCGCTCACGCGGTGAAGAGTTACCATTATGTATCGCTATCCTTTACAAAGATTCAGATTAAAGCCGTTTACTGGTTACTGTAGTCTACCTGGGCTAGTGCACGGAGCGCTTGTGCATAGGTTTTATCGGCATCCAAATGGCGCAGTTCTTCAGAAAGCACCTCAGCTTGTGAGCGCTTATTGAGGCTCACCAAGGATTCCGGCGAACCCGGAACACACACACGCACCGTGCGCTCGTCAATGACATCGACGTCTACGTGGGTTGTCCCCCGATTGAACCGCAAATGAGTCACTGGGAAGTGGTCCTCCTCGGAGTCGGCCACTGTGCGATGTACGGGAACTGCCAGGCGGTCGAGCAACCATCCAGCGGCGAAATCCGGGGCTGGGTGGCCGGCCGGACCTGCTACCTCTACCGACTTCACCGGCTCGTGGGGATGACGGTCCAAGGCGGAGGCAACGACACCGCGCCACAAGGTGATGGCAGCCCAAGACATATCGGAATCACCCGGCGTGTACCCGGCAGATAGGGTGCGAAGATCTTCGCCGGTCACGCGTCCGTCAAAGGCAACGTTAGTTATGCGGCGCTGCGCCAACTTTCCCACCGAGCTGGAGGCAGGGTCCGGTGGGCACAGAGTAGGCCACCAAGCGACCAGCGGGGTATCAGGTAGTAGCAGCGGCGTGACTACTGCTTCGTCTTGGTTTGCCAAAGCACCGTGCAACTTCATGATGACCATCTCGGAGGCACCTGCTTCGCCGCCCACGCGTAGCTGTGCATCAAGGTGGGTTTCGACCTGCGGGTCTCCCGTTACTACGACCAACACACGTGACGGGTGCTCGTGGGAGGCATCGCGCACGGAAGCGAGAATGCTTTCAAGGTCATCATCCTCACGGGCCGCCACGATTAGAGTGAGCACTCGGCCGGTAGTCAGGGTGTAATGTTCTTGCGCCTCTACTAACTTCTTGGAGATTTCACGCGTAGTGGTATTGGGCAATGGAATAATCATTGTCTGCGTCCCTCCTATGGGCGGCGCCAGGAGTGACCCCGGCGACGCAGTATTTTATCGGCGGATTCTGGTCCCCAGGTGCCAGCGCGGTACTCCTCGGGCTGTCCTGCTTCGGCCCAGTAGTCGATGATGGGGTCCAAAATCGACCAGGAAAGTTCTACCTCTTCATTGGTGGGGAATAGCGAAGACTCGTCCAAGAGGGCATCCAAGATCAATCGCTCATAGGCCTCCGGGGATTCCTCGGTAAAGGCCTCAGCGTAGGCAAAGTCCATATTGACGTCGCGCACCTCCATAGTGGAGCCGGGCACCTTGGAACCAAAGCGCATGGTGACACCCTCATCCGGCTGCACGCGGATAACGACCGCGTTTCTGCCCAGCGCATCGGTTTGACCATCGACGAATGGCTGGTTAGGAGCCGCCTTGAAAACTAGCGCAATCTCGGTCACTCTGCGGCCCAAGCGCTTGCCCGTCCGCAGGTAGAAAGGTACTCCTCCCCAGCGGCGGGAGTTGACTTCCAAGGTACAGGCAGCGTAGGTCTCCGTTGTGGATTCCGGATCGAAGCCTTCTTCCTCGCGCAACCCCTTGACAAACTCGGAGCCTTGCCACCCCGCGGAATATTGGCCGCGAGCAGTGGTCTTATTCAGAGGGTGAACGGCATGGGTAGCGCGCAAGACCTTTACCTTTTCAGCCCGCAATTCTTCCGGCTCGAAGGACGACGGTTCTTCCATCGCGACGAGGGCCAAGAGCTGCAAAAGATGGTTTTGGATGACGTCTCGAGCTGCGCCGATGCCATCATAGTAGCCAGCGCGACCGCCTAGGCCGATGTCTTCAGCCATGGTGATTTGGACGTGATCGATATAGTGGGCATTCCACATAGGCTCAAAAATCTGATTTGCAAAGCGCAAAGCCAAGATATTTTGTACCGTTTCTTTGCCCAGATAGTGGTCGATGCGGAACACCGCGGACTCAGGAAAGACAGCGTTGACAATCTCATTGAGCTTGCGTGCAGATTCCTGGTCATGGCCGAAAGGCTTTTCAATGATGACGCGGCGCCATGAGTCTGCAACGGAGTTGGCCATGCCCACCCGCTCCAGCTGGTGGCAGATATTGGAGAAAAACTCCGGTGGAACGGAAAGGTAATATGCCCAGTTGCTGCCGGTTCCTCGCTCTCGGTCTAGCTCGCCCAAGCGGGCGGAGAGGCGATCGAAGCCGGCATCATCGAAGGAACCTTGGACAAATTCGATGCCCTGCGACAGGTGCTGCCAGACATCTTCATTAAATTCGGTGCGCGAGCCCGCCACTACAGCTGACCGAACGTAGTCACAAAATGCGACCTTGTCCCAGTCACGGCGACCATAACCCACCAGGGTAAAACCAGCGGGCAAGAGACCTCGGCTCGCTAGGTCGTAGATTGCGGGCAGAAGCTTTTTATATGCTAGGTCACCGGTAACGCCGAAGATGACCATGCCCGCGGGTCCTGCGATTCGCGGCAATCGCTTGTCGCTGGCATTGCGCAAGGGGTTGACCCAAGCGGCTGAGTCGGTCACGAAGAATCCTTCCTGAGTTTATGGGCCTTTAGCTCGCTAATATTCTAGCGGCAGAATGCCCCGCCGAATCTTCGGCGGGGCACAAGTCACACGGCTAGTTTACGCGAGTCGTTCCTCGATGGAAGCAAGTAGTTCATTCCAAGCGGCAACAAACTTTTCTACTCCCTCGCGCTCTAGCACGGCAAAGACATCGTCGAAATCAATGCCAACCTCGTTTAGCTGGGCAAAGACGCCTTCTGCCGTCTCGCGGCTGTCCGATAGGGCATCTCCGTGAAGATTGCCTTGGTCGAGAACCGAATCGATGGTCTTTTCCGGCATGGTGTTGACCGTATGCGGACCGGCTAGCTCAGATACGTACAAGGTGGCTGGGTAATCGGGATTTTTCACACCGGTCGAAGCCCACAATGGACGCTGAAGGTGGGAGCCTTCTGGCAAGTCGGCGTCGTCAAGCAAAGTGTCCTGGAAGAGGGCATAGGCGCGCTGTGCATTGGCGACGCCCGCCTTGCCCCGCAGTGCTAGAGCTTGCTCGCTGCCAATGGCCTCCAAGCGCTTGTCTACTTCGGTATCCAAACGGGAAACGAAGAAGGACGCTACGGAGTGGATAGTTGCGACGTCCTTTCCGGACTCGGCGGCACGCTTGAGACCGGTACGGAAGGACTCGATGACAGCGCGGTAGCGTTCCACAGAGAAAATGAGGGTGACATTGACACTGATACCTTCCGCCAGGGCATCCTCAATTGCTGGGAGGGAGCCGGTGGTGGCTGGAATCTTGATCATGACATTAGGGCGATCGACCTTCGACCACAGCTCACGGGCCTGTTCGAGTGTGGCGGTAGGGTCATCCGAAATTCGCGGATCGACCTCAATGGATACACGGCCATCTGCCCCATCAGTGGAGGAGTAAATATCCGCAAAGAGGTCACACGCATTTTGAACGTCTTCAATGGCAAGGGCGTATACCGCTTCATCGGCGCTGGCCTTTGACTCCTTTAGCGTTGCCAGCTCGGCGTCGTAAGCGGTGCCATTGGTCATCGCCGCAGCGAAAATCGCTGGGTTGGTGGTCACGCCCACAATGGACTTGGTCGAAATGATTTCCTTGAGGTTGCCGGAAACGAGACGCTCGCGAGAAAGATCATCAAGCCAGGTCGAGGTTCCCAGCTGGGCAAGTTCCGAGATATGGTTCATGCTTTATCCTTATCCAGTCCTGTTAGGGGTTACTTATTCGCGGCGGCTAGGGACTCCTGTGCCGCCTCAACTACCGCTGCAGTGGTGAATCCAAACTTTTCAAAGAGCTCGCCTGCAGGAGCAGATGCGCCGTAGTGCTCAATGGAGATGCTGCGGCCAAAGGAACCGGTGTACTTATGCCATGGCATTGCAATACCGGCCTCAATAGAAACGCGCGCCTGCACCTTGCTGGGGAGCACAGATTCGCGGTAAGCGTCATCCTGCTCATCAAACCACTCGAGGCAGGGTGCGGACACAACGCGGGTCGCCGTTCCAGCTGCCTCTAGCTCCTTCGCGGCAGCGACAGCGAGCTGCACCTCAGAGCCTGTAGCAAGAAGGATGACCTCTGGTGTCTCCTTGGACTTTTCCACCAGAACATAGGCACCGCGGCGGACGCCGTCATGCGCCTTTTCCTTGGTGCCTTCCAGCACTGGTAGTCCCTGGCGGCTCAGCGCCAGGCCCTTAGGCGCGGCCTTGTACTCAAGGGCTGCCGCCCATGCCTGTGCAGTCTCGTTGGCATCCGCAGGGCGGATAACGGACAGGTTGGGAATGGCACGCAGGGCAGAAAGAGTCTCTACTGGCTGGTGGGTAGGGCCATCTTCGCCCAAACCGATGGAGTCATGGGTCCACACGTAGTAGGTATCGGTCGACATCAGGGAACCCAAGCGCACAGCCGGGTACTGGTACTCGGAGAAGATAAGGAAGGTGCCGCCGTAGACGCGGGTATTACCGTGCAGAGCAATACCGTTCATAATCGCAGACATTGCGTGCTCGCGAATACCGAAGTGCAGGTTGCGGCCATAGGGTTGAGCCGACCACATATCGGTAGTAATGGCCGCGGGGCCGAAGGAATCCGCGCCCTTGATCACGGTGTTATTAGAACCGGCAAGGTCGGCAGAACCGCCCCACATCTCCGGCAGAGAAGCAGCCAAGGCCTGGATGGCGGCTTCAGAAGCCTTGCGGGTGGCCAAAGTTTCGCCTGGTTCCCATTCCGGTAGATCAGCACTGAAGTCTTGCGGCAATTCGCGCGCATTCATGCGGTCAAAAAGTGCCTTATTCTCCGGATTAGCTGCAGCCCATGCGTCGAACTTTTCTTGCCACGCAGAGTGTTTTTCTGCGCCGCGCTCGCGCAACATGCGGGTGTGCGCAATGACCTCATCATCGATGTGGAAGCTGCGCTCCGGATCAAAGCCCAAGACTTCCTTGGTGGCAGCTACCTCGTCATCGCCCAACGCAGCACCGTGGACACCGCCGGTATTCATCTTATTCGGGGCAGGGTAGCCGATAACCGTCTTTACGCGGATGAAGGACGGACGATCGGTTTCTGCTTGAGCAGCCTTGACAGCAGCCTCAATGGCTACGACATCTTCTCCAGATTGCACCGTTTGGACGTGCCAGCCGTAGGCCTCATATCGGGCCACCACATCTTCATTGAAGGCAATATTTGTATCGTCTTCAATAGAGATTCGGTTATCGTCCCAGAAGACGATCAAGTTGCCCAGCTTTTGCGTGCCAGCCAGAGAAGAAGCCTCCGCGGTAACGCCTTCTTGTAGGTCGCCATCGGAGGCGATGGTGTAGATGTAGTGATCGAAGGGGGATTCACCAGCAGGGGCTTCTGGATCGAAAAGGCCGCGCTCCTTACGCGCCGCCATGGCCATTCCAACGGAGGACGCTAGACCTTGGCCGAGGGGGCCAGTGGTGATTTCAACACCGTCGGTGTGGTGGACCTCGGGGTGGCCTGGGGTGCGTGACCCCCACGTGCGCAGCTGCTCGAGGTCTTCCATTTCCAAGCCAAAGCCGCCCAAGTAGAGCTGGATGTACTGGGTAAGGGAAGAGTGGCCAACCGAAAGTACGAAGCGGTCACGGCCGGCCCAGTGCACGTCAGCGGGATCGTGATTAATGACCCGCTGGTAGAGCGTGTAGGCGAGGGGAGCGAGTGACATTGCCGTGCCGGGGTGACCGGAACCGCACTTTTGTACCGCGTCGGCGGCTAGTACTCGCACGGTGTCGATAGCGCGGGTGTCAAGCTCCGACCAATCCTCCGGATAACGGCGCTCAACCATAGTTTGGAGCTCTGGGGACAACTTATCTTTCGACACGAAAAGCCTCGCTTACGTCTAGGCAAAAAGTACTTAACTTTATTAAGTCTAGTAATTTTTTAGCCGGCGGTGCGCAATTATAGAAAGCCAGGCATAACCGGTATGCTGGCATGGCTAAGCGGTGCACGCGAGCACGCAAAAGCGTGTGCCAAATCTAGCGGACATGGGTCTGTAACCTCTCGCGCCTGCGCCGAAAAATGTGAGTGAGAGAACTGGAACTTTTTCACGGGCATGTGCGACCGCTAGGGGTGACCGCGCGCAGGAGATGCGCGAGGCACAGTTCACCAACGTTCAGATAGTGGAGGAATTCCTTGGAGACCATCAAGGCCTATTTTGCGCTAACGAAACCGAGGATCATTGAGCTCCTCCTCGTGGCCGCAATCCCGGCGATGCTCCAAGCGCAGCGCGGCGTGGAGGCTGTGTCAGACAATATTTGGCTCATCGTGTCGACCATTTTCGGCGGCTGGTTGGGCGCTGGCGCCGCCCACACGTTCAATAACGTCGTGGACTACGAGTTGGATCAAAAGATGCAGCGCACGAGGGCTCGTCCGCTCGTAAGAGCGAAGATTTCGAAGCGGAAC
Organism: Corynebacterium nasorum; assembly: GCF_032821635.1. Taxonomy (NCBI): domain Bacteria; kingdom Bacillati; phylum Actinomycetota; class Actinomycetes; order Mycobacteriales; family Corynebacteriaceae; genus Corynebacterium; species Corynebacterium nasorum. The sequence continues at coordinate 211,313 of NZ_JAVBIE010000003.1, forward strand.
GCAGCCATTTTTGCCTGGGTAATGCTTATTATTTCCGTGCTGTGGCTGGGCCTCCTTGCCCATTCTTGGCTCGCAGCTTTCTTCGTCGTGTTGACGAACTTCTTCTATGTCTTCGTCTACACCAAGTTTTTGAAGATGCGCAATGCGCAAAACATCGTCTGGGGCGGCCTCGCAGGCTGTATGCCGGCCATGGTTGGCTGGGCCGTAATTCGGGATAATGCCCCAGCCGGAGAGCCTGACCGCTGGTGGCAGGCAGTGGTGCTCTTCCTCATCATCTTCTTCTGGACCCCGCCGCACACGTGGGCGCTGGCCATGAAGTACAAAGAAGACTACCGAAAAGCCGGCGTGCCGATGCTGCCTGTGGTGGCGGGCGAAGCAGAAGTCACTCGCCAGATCGTGTGGTACACCGTTGGAACGGTTATCGTGACCCTACTCATCGTCCCCGCAGCTTCGTGGATCTACTTGGTCGCAGCGGTTGCTTCGGGCGCGGTATTTCTGTGGATGGCTATCCGTTTGCATAAGGGAGTGAAAAACGGCGCCAAGGTTAAGCCGATGCGCTTGTTCATCTACTCCAATAACTACCTTTCGGTGCTCTTTATCGGTTTGTCCATCGACGCAGTCTTAGGCTGGGAGCCCTTAGGCCGGATGCTGGGTTGGTCGGCCACGTTATTCTAACTGCGCCCCATTCCAAGAGCAGGGCAAAAAGAGCGCGGGAGAAGCAATGCTGCTTTTCTCCCGCGCTCTAGGTGTAGGTGGGGCTAGTCCTCGTCTCCGTCGGCGTCTTGGACGCGCAGAACGATGGAGCCGGTAGTCTTGCGATCCTGCAAGTCGCGGTGAGCCGCAGCGGCTTCTGCCAAAGGATAGGAGGCCGTGACGTTAAAGCGTAGGTCGCCGTCCATGACAGCTTGGACGACTGCTTGGGCGCGCATTTGAAACTCGCCCTCTTGTGCCGTCCATGCGCCGATGGAAGGCCGCGTCAGGAAGATGGACCCATGCTTGTTCAGCAGCTGTGGGTCGATAGGCTCAACCGGACCAGAGGCGGCACCAAAAAGCGCGACGGTGCCGCGTGGACGTACTGCCTCTAGCGATTCCTGGAAGGTAGCTTTGCCGACGCCGTCATAAACCACGTCGACGCCCTTGTCACTGTTGTAGCGGCGAACTTGCTCGGCGAGTCCCTCGCCGTAGCGAAAAACCTTATCCGCCCCGGCCGCGTAGGATAGTTCTTCCTTTTCGTCCGTGGACACGAGGGTATAAACGGTAGCGCCTAGCGACGATGCCATCTGGGTGAGGATTTGCCCCACGCCGCCGGCACCGGCGGTAATCAGGCAAGAAGCACCTTCGCCCAATTGATAGACCCCGTGCGCCAGATAGTGCGCGGTAATGCCTTGGAGCAACATGGATGCTGCAACCTCAGGTTGGAAATCGTCTGGGACTGCCACCAGTCCCTCGCGCGGGACGCAGACCTTCTCGGCGTAGGAGCCGAAGGCCTGGTTCCACGCCACCATTGTGCCTTCCGCAATTTCTCCCTTTGGGTCGTGGACGACTCGCCCAGTACCTTCGAATCCGGGAATGAAAGGGGCGGTCGCATTATAGATACCCTCACGGTAATAGGTATCGATGTAGTTGACGCCGGCCATGATGACGTCTACCAAGACCTCATCGTCATTCGGGGTGGGGGCGGGAACTTCGGTATAGCGAAGTACTTCTGGTCCGCCGGTTTCTGTGACCTGAATTGCGTGCATATAGCCAGGCTAGCGCAAAAAGCCGGCCGAGTGCAGGACTTCGGCCGGCTGGTTGCGCTGCGTGTTAAGCCGTCGCGCGTGCTGCTTCTAGCGAGGCTTGGCGTGCGGCGTACTTTTCATCGCCGCTAGGGGAGCCGGTGATGAGATCCGCGGTGCCATCGGTACGGCGTACGCCGTGTGCCCACAGTAGTGCGGTATAGGCCGTGACAAAGGAGGATAGCCCAATGTGGAAAGGAACAGTCCAGCGCGGAATGCTCATATAGAACTGGTAGACGCCTACGGCCCACTGGATAAGGATGCAGGCGATGAGGACCCAGCCCGCCTTCTTCGCGTCCTGTGGGGCACGGTTCTTATAGAGCAGGAAGATGGTAATAACGGTAAGCGTCAGGTAGACGTACATGCACATGGCGTGGGTGACGGCCATGGCTTCGGTATCCACCTGCAAGCGGCCTTCCATTCCGACCCCGGAATCGCCAGAGTGGACGCCCGAACCGGTAACCATAGTGCCGGTGATAAGAACAATGCTGAGGGCAATTGTTGCGACTGCAGCGAGCAAGCGAATCGCCTGGGGGAATCGTGCTCGTGGCGTTCCGTCATCGGGTTCCAAGATGCGGGAATAGAGCATTGCCGCCAGCCATACCAAGAGCATTGATGGCAGGAAGTGCAGTGCTACAGACCACCAGCGCAGGTCGAGATGGACAGAAATTCCGCCAATGACCGCCTGCAGCACAATGCCAGCGACATTGAGCCATGCATACACCTTAAGCTCTGTGCGCCGACGTGCCATGCGCATGGCGATGACGGCGGCTACCGCCGCAGCGGTGACGACGAACGTGAGCAGGCGGTTACCAAACTCGATGGCCTGGTGCAGTGCAGGAGCGGCGCCTTCCATGGGGACAAGGGAGCCAGGCTGGCACTCGGGCCAGGTAGGGCAGCCGAGTCCCGAGCCGGTCACGCGGACAATGGACCCAGACACGGTAATGCCACCCTGGCATAAGAGAAGGATGAGCGCGATGAGGCGCTGTTGCTGCAGCGTAGGGGCGGCTTCTTTAAAGAAGCGCTTGATTTTTGTCCAGTAATTCACGCATAGCATCCTACTAGTCGGGAGATTTTGGGCATAAAAATTCCTCTTGTTTCGGGCGGAACCGGACAAAAGTCACATTTAGCCCTCGAAGCGGAACCAACGGACCGCTGCGAACGACGCCACGGCGAGCCAAGCTACCAAGGAAATAAGTTCGAGGCCGGGGAAGGTGGAATTGGAGGCGTCGGTAAGTGCGCCTGCCAGAGCGACGGTGGGGACCACGTTGAGGATGCCATTATCGCCCAATCCCTGGGAGTATAGGGTCCACCCGACCACGCCGAGGAGCAGGAACCAGATGAGGTTGGCCAGCGCGAGCACCATCTCTGAACTAAGCGTGCCGCCAAGCAGTAGCCCCATGGCGGTAAAAGCCGCGACGCCAAAGAAAAGGGAGAGGAGCATGAGCAACACCCCACCCGCGCTGATACGCAGACCCAAAATGAAGGCGGCTATACCCAAGACAAGGATTTGGAATACCACCATCGTGAGCACGCCGAGGATTTTGCCGCCGATAATGGCCCACGCCGGCACCCCGGATGCCCCGGTGCGCTTGAGGGCCCCGTATCGTCGGTCAAAGGCAAGTGAAATAGCTTGACCGGTAAAGCCCGCAGAGGTGGCCGCAACTGCAAGCACCATGGGGAAAACCTCGTGCAGGCCGTGCTTGGTAACGGACTCCAAGTGGGCCGCACCAATGAGGATGGCCAGTGGAATGATGACGCTGAGCAGTTGCTGCTCGCCGTGGCGCAGCATGAGCTTAGCTTCCATCGTGCCTTGCGCGAGCAGCATAGCGCCGGCGCTGGTCCGCTTGGGGGCGGGAGTAAAGGTCCCGGGTTTAAAGGTGGTGCTCATAAATGGCTTCTTTCCTCGACACAATGAATTGAATATTTTCCCAAGATGGGATTGCAGCTAGCTGCGCAAGTGGCGGCCCGTGAGGTCAAGGAATACCTCTTCCAGATTGCGGTGGGCCGCATCTAAGTACCGCAGTAAGACTCCTTGGCGGGCGAGCTCAGCGCTGAGCGTGGCGATGGTCTCGGGAGTGCCGGCTTGGCTCAAGCGGTAATGCAGGGGACGGGATTTGGTGGCATTAATCCCCGCCGCAGCTAGGGCCTCCATATCTACGTCGATGTCGGTGCTGAAATTAAGCCCTGCCGATTCCGTCTGGGCGGTAAGTTCTGCGGGGGTGCCGTGAGCTACCAGCTGACCATGATCCATGATGGCCAAGCGGTCTGCCAGCGACTCCGCCTCATCCATCAGGTGGGTGGTTAGAACGATGGTTACGCCATCCCGCTGCAGGGCTCGGACTAGGTCCCAGACCGCCAACCGGGATTGTGCATCCATGCCTGCCGTAGGTTCATCCAGAAAAACCAACTCGGGTCGTCCGATGATAGCCAAGGCGAGGGACAGGCGTTGCTGTTGTCCTCCAGATAGCCTGCGATAAGGGGTGCGAGCCACCCCCTCAAGCCCCAACGTTTCTAGTAGCCACTGCGGGGAGAGAGGCCGGGCGCTGTATCGGGCAGAAAGCTCCAGCATTTCTAGCACGCGGATGCCGGAATAGGAACCGCCGCCTTGGAGCATGATACCGACCTTTTCTCGCACCCTATCTGGTTCGGTACTTGGGTTTAGCCCTAGGACGTCGATGGTGCCGCTGGTGGGATGGAGAAAGCCCTCTGACATTTCAATCGTCGTGGACTTTCCGGCACCATTGGGGCCAAGGAGACAAAAGACCTCGCCCTGGGCAACGCTGAGGCTAAGGCCATTTACGGCAGTGGTGGAGCCAAACTTCTTCACCACGTTGTCCAAGGTTAGGGCTGGGCGGTCGGCTGAAATGGAATTCACGTGGCATTAGTTTAGGACACGGATTCCGCTGCGCCGCACTGCAACCCACCACAGGGTGGCGATAGCAGTGAAGGCACAGGCGGCTGACACGTAGACCACAATGATGGTGCTGGGGGGAAGGCCGAGACCGCGCGGCAGCACAAAGAAGCTCATCGCTGCGGAATAGGCTACGACGCTGAAGCGGAAAATGAGCCTATTAGCCCACGCGGCCAAAGGTAGTACGGCCCATAGGATGTACCACGGATGGACGACGGGGAAAAAGATAACCAGTACTAAAGAGGCGATGCCGAGTCCTCCCACGGGGTGGATGTGGCCGCGCAAGGTGGCAAAGAGCATGCGGGCCATGAAGGCTACCGCCACGAGAACACCAAAGGTGCGGGTGACTGTGAGAATGGCTTCGGTGTGGTCGCCAAGGCCTAGGAGCATTCCGATAAAACCGGTACCTACGCCTACGGCGGTGGACGTAGAAAGCCACGAGCGAATGGACGCCGCCCCGCCTTGCCCGGTAATCCACCCCAAGCTAATGCCGGTGCAGACGCTAATAAGAGCAACGGTTGCTACTAAAACGATTATTTGCAAAGCGATGGCGTAGGCCAGGGCCTTCCAGCGTGCCGTACCGTGTGCGTTGATGAGGCGGCGAGCGTAGGCCATGCCCACAAAGCCCAGCCCAATAAAGCCAGTAACCTTGACCATTCCGGCACAGGAAAGGCAAAAACCGGAAGCTACCAGGGCTAGGTAGGCACTGCGTCGGGAGGCATCCAGCTTGTCGACGCCGCGGAGACCCAGTTCCATGCCCACCAATAGCAAACCCAACATGATGGACTCATTATGGATTCCGCCCACTAGATGCAAGATGGTCAGCGGGTTGAGGATGCCGAGCCACAGTGCAGATTCTGGAGATACCCGGCAGCGCTGCGCGAGACAGCTTATGGCCCAACCAGCAACAATAATCCCGGCGATGGACAATAGGCGATGGGTGATAACGCCCAAGAGGATGGAGTTAGAAGTAACCGCGCTGACCACAGCTGCGAGGCCGAGTGCTACCGGGCCATAAGGGGAAGGGGAATTAGCCCAGATAAACGGCACGGAGCGGGCGAGCTTATTACCTGCCCCTAGCAATTGAACGGGCCCGGCAGAATATGGATCCATGCCCTGTGCCACGATGGAACCATTAGCCAAGTAGGAGTAGATATCTTGGGTGAATAGCGGGGCGGTAAAAATCAACGGGATGACCCACCCCGCCCAGGTTTGCCACAGTTGATGCGTGGTCACCAGACGGCGAGCACCCGCTGGGGCGGTGGCCTTGTCCTGAGGTTGGCGCAAGGGGGTTCCGACAAAGGGGGCGAGGAACACCCAAGCGGAGACCAATAGGCCTACTCCCACCATTACTATGGCGGAGGAAGTTTGCAGCATGCGGGACATCAAGGAGCCGAAGGGCACGTTGTCGTAGGGATTGCCCACCACGGGGAGTGCGCCGGCGCCTAGGGCGCCGAACGCAATGAGCAGGGAGCCTACCGTGCCTACCCAGCGCAGAATGAAAAATGTCCGCCACTGTGCTGTGGTGGTGCGCTTGAGGCCATCCGCATTGGCGGGGACAAAATCAAACCGAGAATCGGGTTCGGCGGCCCCCGTGTCTTCGGCGTGTAACCGTGCCGACCGGGAACCAGCGGTACCCAGCTGCGGCAGCTCTGCCTTCACGCCAGAAAATAAGCCGCGGATTTTGCCTGTCATGGCATATGACTTTACGCGAATCAATTGCTTAAACCCCAGCGGGCCCGCCCACATCGTCGGCAGCACGGTCGAGTCGGGCCGTTAGGGGAGTGTTGCCACCCCCGTGCCACGCCGAAGTTTGGCCAATGGTGGCATTCCGGAATGAATTAAGGAACACTAGTGTTGTCTAATATTGAAGGCGCTGTTGAACTGCGGCGAGCATCCCGGAGCTACGGGAGGACGTTGCGGGGCGGCAGTAAGTGTCTGAAGCGCGAAGGGAGGTCCCAGCATGAGCAGTCCGCAACGTAGTGTGGCTACGCCGAAGCCGGCGAAGGAATCCCGCACCACGGATGGTGATACCCGCCGTCAAGTTATGCTGTTGCTGTTGAAAGACGGGCCCGTTACCGCTTCCCACTTGGGTGAACGCCTTGGCCTTTCTGCTGCCGGAATTCGCCGGCACTTAGACAACTTGGTGGAAGAGGAACTGACGGAGGTCGTGCGCCGCCGACCCGCTACCCGCGGCTCTGCGGGCAGCGGTTCTGGTCGCGGGCGACCAGCCAAATACTTCCGCCTCACCGATCGTGGCCGCGCACAATTCGGTCACGCTTATGATGATCTGGCCTCAGAGGCCCTGACAGCGTTACGCGCGGTCGGCGGGTCTGAGGCCGTCAAACACTTTGCCAAAGTCCGCTTTGAGCGCCTCGTGGCAGATGTTCGGCCTCTGATAGAAGAGGGCGAGTCTGTTGAAGACGTGGCTCGCAAGCTGGCCGAGGTGCTGGATGAGCACGGGTATGCCGCCACGGTGGACCGCGCCGGCCAGGGAGTGCAGATCTGTCAGCACCATTGTCCGGTCTCCCACGTGGCGGCCGAGCATCCAGAGCTGTGTGAGGCGGAACAGGAAGTCTTTTCTGCTTTATTAGGCAAACACGTACAGCCTTTGGCTTCCATTGCTGGAGGTCACGGAATCTGTACCACTAACATCCCCTTGACACCCGTTAATACAAATACTGAAAGGAGCGAGTCATGACCCAGGCACAATCGGCACCCGATAACAAGATGACCGATGATGAAATCATTGATTCCATTGGTGCATATGAGTACGGCTGGCACGACTCGGACGCGGCTGGTGCTTCTGCTCGCCGCGGCTTAAACGAAGATGTAGTACGCGATATTTCCGCCAAGAAGGGCGAGCCAGAATGGATGCTTAACCAGCGCCTAAAGGCTCTCAATATCTTTGATAAAAAGCCCATCCCCACGTGGGGTGCGGACCTATCTGGCATCGACTTTGACCAGATCAAGTACTACGTGAAGTCCACCGAGGAGCAGGCCCAGACGTGGGAAGACCTCCCGGATGACATTAAGGCCACCTACGATAAGTTGGGCATTCCAGAGGCCGAAAAGCAGCGCCTCGTTGCAGGTGTGGCAGCCCAGTACGAGTCTGAGGTTGTCTACCACCAGATTCGTGAGGACCTAGAAAGCCAGGGCGTTATCTTCGTCGATACCGACACCGCGCTGCGTGATTACCCAGAGCTCTTCAAGGAGTATTTCGGTACCGTCATTCCCGCGGGCGATAATAAGTTCTCCGCGCTGAACTCCGCCGTGTGGTCGGGTGGCTCCTTCATTTACGTGCCAAAGGGAGTGCACGTGGATATTCCGCTGCAGGCTTATTTCCGCATCAACACGGAAAACATGGGTCAGTTTGAGCGCACCCTCATCATCGTTGACGAGGACGCCTATGTGCACTACGTCGAGGGCTGTACCGCACCTATCTATAAATCCGACTCTTTGCACTCTGCAGTAGTAGAGATCATCGTGAAGAAGGGCGGCCGTTGCCGCTACACCACCATTCAGAACTGGTCCAGCAACGTCTACAACTTGGTGACCAAGCGCACCAAGGTAGAAGAGGGTGGCACCATGGAATGGGTCGACGGCAATATTGGTTCCAAGGTCACGATGAAGTACCCGGCAGTGTGGATGACCGGACCATATGCAAAGGGCGAGGTCCTCTCCGTTGCCTTTGCTGGTGAGGACCAGTTCCAAGACACCGGTGCCAAGATGACCCACATGGCCCCGCACACCTCTTCCAATATCGTTTCCAAGTCGGTGGCTCGTGCCGGCGGTCGCGCCGCTTACCGCGGCTTGGTGCAGGTCAATCAGAACGCGCACCATTCCACGTCGAATGTCGAATGCGATGCACTGTTGGTCGACAATATCTCGCGTTCGGATACATACCCGTATAACGACATCCGCAATGACCACGTCACGCTGGGCCATGAGGCAACCGTTTCCCAGGTTTCTGAGGAGCAGTTGTTTTACTTGATGTCCCGCGGCATTGCGGAAGAAGAAGCAATGGCGATGATCGTGCGTGGCTTCGTTGAGCCGATTGCTAAGGAGCTGCCGATGGAGTACGCCCTCGAGCTCAACCGCCTCATCGAACTGCAAATGGAAGGATCGGTCGGCTAAAGAAAATGGTCGCTTCGAACGAATTCAATCCGGATAAGATTACCAAGGGTGATGTCTTTACCTCCACCAACGTGGAGGACTTCCCGGTGCCGCACGGCCGTGACGAGGTCTGGCGCTTTGTTTCCCTGCGCAAGCTCCGTGGCCTGCATAATGGCGACTTTGCTGAGGCTGTAGCCCAGGATGTCACCGTGAGCGAGCACCCGGGCGTAAGCTCCGAGACCGTCGCTCGTGATGATGAACGATTGGGCCGTGTAGGTACCCCGTCTGATCGTGTCGCGGCACAGGCATGGACCTCCATGCCAGAAGGCCAGGTTGTCACCATCGATGCAGAGGCTCAGGTCGAAGAACCCGTCGTCATTACCTATACCGGCAAGGGCGAGGGCGTAACGTCCTTTGGCGCCACCTCCATCGAGGTAGGCCACCACGCTGAAGCTACCGTCATTTTGAAGTATGTCGGCTCCGGCACCCACGCGGATAACGTCGAGTTCATCGTGGGCGATGGTGCTCACTTGACCGTTGTCGTTGACGTTGACTGGGAAGACGATGCGGTTCACCTGTCCAACCACGTTGCCCAGCTCGGCCGCGATTCCGTGCTACGCCATAACTCCGCCATCTTTGGCGGCGAAGTAGTACGCATCGTGCCGCGCGTGAACTTCACCGAGCAAGGTGGCGACGCAGAGCTATTGGGCGTGTACTTCGCGGACGAAGGCCAGTACTTTGAGAACCGCATGCTCGTGGATCACTCCGTTCCTAACTGCCGCTCCCATGTTCTTTATAAGGGCGCGCTGCAGGGTACTAAGCAAAATGAGGCCCGCACCTGCTGGGTGGGCGATGTTCTCATTCGCTCCAATGCACAGGGCACTGATACCTACGAGACCAATAACAATCTGATCCTGACCGAGGGCGCTCGCGCGGATGCAATCCCTAACCTGGAGATTGAGACTGGTGAAATTACCGGCGCTGGCCACGCAGCCACCGTTGGTCGCTTCGATGACATTGAGTTGTTCTACCTCATGTCTCGCGGCATTCCAGAGGCTGAAGCCCGCCGCCTCATCATCCGTGGCTTCTTCAATGAGGTCATCCACCGCATCCCGGTGCAGTCCCTGTCTGAGGAATTGGAAGACCGCATTTCCGAAGAACTGGAAAAGATCTCCGCCTAAAGCTTTCATAGAAGGAAACCACACACATTATGTCTACTCTGGAAATTAAGAACCTCCACGCTCAAGTGCTGCCGACGGAAGAAGGCGGCGAGCCGAAGGAAATTCTCAAGGGCGTCAACCTGACGATCAACTCTGGCGAGATCCACGCCATCATGGGCCCGAACGGCTCCGGCAAGTCCACCTTGTCCTACACCATCGCCGGCCACCCAAAGTATGAGGTTACCGAGGGCGAGGTGCTGCTCGACGGCGAAAACCTACTGGACATGCCCGTCGATGAGCGCGCTCGTGCCGGCCTTTTCCTGGCAATGCAGTACCCCACTGAGGTCCCGGGCGTAAAGGTCTCCCAGTTCATGCGTTCCGCCGTCACCTCCATCCGCGGTGAGGCACCGAAGCTGCGTGAATGGAATAAGGAGCTTACTCAGGCCCGCGAGAACCTGAAGATCGATAAGTCCTTCATCTCTCGCTCCGTTAACGAGGGATTTTCCGGTGGCGAGAAGAAGCGCCATGAGGTTATGCAGCTGGATATCCTCAAGCCAAAGTTCGCAGTGATGGATGAGACGGACTCCGGCTTGGACGTTGACGCCTTGCGCATCGTTTCTGAGGGCATCAACAGCTACCAGAAAGAAACCAATGGTGGCATTTTGATGATTACCCACTATAAGCGCATCCTGAACTACGTGAAGCCGGACTTTGTCCACGTCTTCGCTGATGGCCACGTCATCAAGACCGGTGGCGCCGAATTGGCCGATCAGCTCGAGTCTGACGGCTACGACCAGTTCCTCAAGTAAGAACCGGCCACCGGCCGGTCAACCGAGACTATCCTAAGAAGATTCATGTCTGGATTTGATGTAAACGCAATCAGGGAGCAGTTCCCGATTCTCCAGCGCACCGTCCGAGGCGATAAGCCTCTGGTGTATCTGGATTCAGGCGCTACCTCCCAGCGCCCGCTGTCGGTGTGGAAGGCGGAAGAGGAGTTTGTGTTGCACACGAACGCCCCTGTTCACCGCGGTTCCTACCAGTTGGCGGAAGAAGCCGATGATGCCTATGAGTCCGCACGGCAGGCTATCGCCGCGTTCGTAGGCGCGGACCGCGATGAAATCGCCTTTAGCAAAAACGCCACCGAGGCCCTGAACGAGGTTGCTTATGTGCTTAGCGACGAACGCGCGGGGGACCTCTACGTAGGCGAGGGCGATACCGTTGTGATCACCGAACTGGAGCATCACGCTAACTTGGTGCCGTGGCAGGAGCTTTGCGCTCGTACCGGCGCTACGTTGAAGTGGTACTCCATGACCGAAGACGGTCGCATCGATCTCGATTCGCTCGAACTCGATGAATCCGTCAAGGTCGTTGCCTTTACCCATCAGTCCAATGTGACCGGTGCTGTGGCGGATGTCGATGAGCTGGTACGCCGCGCCCGCGCGGTTGACGCCATGGTTGTACTCGACGCCTGCCAGTCGGTGCCGCACATGGCGGTAGATTTCCACGCCTTGGATGTGGACTTCGCGGCGTTTTCCGGTCACAAGATGTGTGGCCCCAGCGGCGTTGGTGTCCTCTACGGCAAGGAGGAGCTGCTCAAAAAGCTGCCGCCTTTCTTGACCGGTGGCTCCATGATTGAGATTGTCAAGATGGAACAGACAACCTTTGCCGAGCCGCCGACGCGCTTTGAGGCAGGCACGCAGATGACGAGCCAGGTAGTAGGCCTCGGCGCCGCGGTGAAGTTTTTGGAAGAAGTGGGCATGGATAATATCCACGCGCACGAAAAGAAACTTACGGAGCGCGCACTGCGCCAGCTGAAAGAAATCCCGGGACTGCGCATCATCGGACCGGAAACCACTGAAAACCGCGGCGGTGCCATTTCTTTCACCGTGGACGGCGTTCACCCGCATGACTTGGGCCAGGTCCTCGATGACCACGGCGTGTCCATTCGCGTTGGCCACCACTGCGCGTGGCCATTGCACCGCGCCTGCGGGGCACAATCCACTGCTCGCGCCAGCTTCTACCTCTATAACACCGAGGAAGAAGTAGATAAGCTGGTGGAAGCAATCAAGGCCGCCCGCGAATTCTTTGGAGTTGCCTCATGAACCTAGATTCCATGTACCAGGACGTCATCCTGGACCACTACAAGAACCCGCAGCACGCCGGACTGAGGGAGCCTTATCAGGCTGAGGTTCACCATGTGAACCCGTCCTGCGGAGATGAGCTGACCCTGCGCGTGCGTCTTTCCGATGACGGCAAGACCGTTGAGGACGTCTCCTATGACGCGGAAGGCTGTTCCATCTCGCAAGCTTCTACCTCGGTTATGGCTGAAGAAATCGTTGGGCTACCGCTCGCGCAAGCCAATGAGAAGCTGGCCGAGTTTGAAAAGATGATCACCTCTCGCGGCCAGGACGAGGGCGATGAAGACCTCATCGGTGATGGCGTAGCCTTCGCCGGAGTGTCCCAGTACCCAGCGCGCGTAAAGTGTGCGCTCCTCGGATGGAAGGCCTTCCAGGCTGCTTCCGCCGATGCACTAACAGAAGTGGAGAGCTAGATGACCGATCCCGTAGATCCTTATCAGAACGAGAATTCCTCTTTCTCCGGCAGCGGCGAGCGACCGGAGCAAACCGAAGAGCAGATTTCCAAGGCATTTGACGTCACCGAATTTATGCGAGACGTCATTGACCCTGAGCTCGGGATCAACGTTGTTGACTTGGGCCTTGTCTATGATCTGTGGTTCGAAGAGGACAATGGCAAGGAAATCGTCATGATCAATATGACGTTGACCTCACCGGCCTGCCCATTGACCGATGTCATTGCTGAGCAGGTGGAAGACATCGTCAAGGCCAATAAATTGGCCGATGCCGTCCGTATCAACTGGGTATGGATGCCGCCATGGGGTCCGCAGATGATTACGGAAGAGGGCCGCGAGCAACTTCAGGCCCTCGGCTTCGCGGTTTAAAGCGCGTCCTACGCACACGCCTCCAGCAGCGCATTTCTCGGATTAGGGAAGTGGCTGTTGGGGGGCGTTAGCGCGTCTTAGCG